>NZ_CDWTNB010000177.1:0-8277 GCF_977947065.1 Frankia sp. CgJB1 | reverse complement strand
ATTTAATGACGATCCCATAGCGCAGACCAGAAGCCTCGGGCTGCCCGTCTTCGAGGCGATGCTCCGGGAGAGCAACAAGCACTTCGCCGGCGCGGCCCGCGCCCAGCTCCCCGCCATTCTCACCGAGCAGCTCAGCCGGGAACTCGCCTGGGAACTGCAGAGCCTGGTCGAGGAGTTCCTCAAACGCATCCGGACGGCGAACCATGGCTCCTGACAGTCGGCCCGCCAGCCACCCGGGTCGGGATGCGGCCCGTCTCGGGGCCGTTCTCCTGCGCCAGGCGTCCGATCTGCTCGACACCCTGGACGTCCGGCAGCTCGACGATCTCATGGCGGGTCGGGCGCGGCTCGCGGTCGTCCCCACACCCACGGCTACGGCTACGGCTACGGCTACGGCAGCAGACCCGGGCGGTCGTGCCGCGGCGGACGGCTCCCGGCTCCCGGCGTCCGTGGACGTCGAGAAGCTGCACGCGACACTGGTCGCCGCCGCGAGCCGGGAGGAAGCCCGGGAGCACCTGGCCGCCCTGGGCCGGATCCCGGTCCCGCAGCTACGGGCCCTGGCGGGCGCCCTGGGTGTCGACGGGGTCGGCGGCAGGGATCCGAAAGCCACCGTGATTCGAAAAATCGTGGACGGGACCATCGGTTTCCGGCTCAGCTCCCGGGCGATGCTGGCCGGGGAATCCGAACTGTAGGATTTCCGATCACCACCCCAGCGCCCCCAGCGCCCCGCGGCCCTTCCTGGCCTGTCCCGGACGGACGAGGAAGGGGTGCGCGGACGGGGTGCCGCGCGGACGGGTCAGCCGGCGTGCGCGGGGACGACCTCGACGTCGGCGGTCGACTCCCGCCCGGCTCGGATGAGCACGATGATCACCACCGCAGCGAGCGCGATGAGGATGGCTCCCCACAGGAACGCCGTGGTGTAGCCCTCGATCTGCGCCTGGTCAAGGAGGGCCTTCCCACCCCGCCCGTGATCGGCCAGGTAGTTGGTGACGGCCGTCGCGTAGACGGTGTTGAGCAACGCGGTGCCCAGCGACCCGCCGATCTGCTGCGTCGTATTGACCAGCGCGCTGGCCACCCCCGCGTCGTGCGGGGCGACCCCGATCAGCGCGAGGTTCGACAGGGGCACGAACGAGAAGCCCATGCCGATGCTGATCAGCAGCTCGGAGGGAAGAATGTGCACGACGTAGCTCGAATCCGTCCCGATCGCGAGGAGCAGCGCCATCCCGACCGCCGCGAGCGTCGTGCCGGCGCCGGCGAGTACCCGGGGCCCGACGCGCGGCAGGAGCTGGCTGGCCAGCCCCGCGGAGACGATGATCCCGCCGCTGAACGGCAGGAACGCGAAGCCGGTCTTCAGGGCGCCGTAGCCGAGCGTCTGCTGGAAGTAGTACGTCAGGAACAGGAACATCGCGAACAGGCCGGCCCCGGTCAGCAGCGAGGCCAGGAACGAGCCGCCGCGGTTGCGCTCCCACGGCACCCGTAGCGGCAGCAGCGGCGCGCTGGTGCGGGACTCGATGACGACGAAGGCCGCGAGCAGCACGACCGCACCGACCAGCAGCCCGATGGTGCGGGCGTCGCCCCAGCCGTCCTCGGCGGCCACGGTGAAGCCGTAGACCAAGGCCACCAGGCCCGCGGTCACCGTCACCGCGCCGGGCAGGTCGTAGCGGGTCTTGCCCTGCGCCCGGCTCTCGCGCACCACGGGCAGCGCGAGAGCCGCGGTGATGAGCGCGATCGGCACGTTCACCAGCAGGCACCATCGCCAGGAGGCGTACTCGGTGAGCAGGCCGCCGACGATAAGACCGATCGCGGCGCCACCACCGGAGATCGCTCCGTACACGCCGAACGCCTTCGCCCGCTCGCGGCTTTCAGTGAAGGCGACGGTGATCAGCGACAGCGCGGCCGGCGCGAGCAGGGCCGCGAACGCACCCTGCAGCGCCCGCGCGGCGAACAGCAGGCCGGCGTTCGGGGCCAGGCCGCCCAGCGCCGAGGCCAGCGCGAAACCGAGGAGTCCCCAGCTGAAGGCCCGCTTGCGCCCCAGGTAGTCGGCGACGCGCCCGCCGAGCAGCAGCAGACCGCCGAAGGCCACGGTGTACGCGGTGACGATCCATTGCCGGTTCGCGGTGGAGATGTCGAGATCGGCCTGCGCGTGCGGGATCGCGATGTTCACGATCGAGGCGTCGAGGACGACCATGAGCTGCGCGACAGCGATGATCCAGAGCGCGAGCCAGCGCCGTGGATCGGGCGAGCCGTCCGCCGCGTCCACCGGACGGTCCTCCGCCTGGTGGTCGAGGGTTGTGGTCACAGGGAAGCTCCTAGCCGATCGGACCTGAAACGGGGACGAACGAACGCCACGAGTTCGCGCGAGGCGACCCGGTGCGGTGGGGATGGTGCCGGTGGACGGCGCCCCGGGACCGGGCGGTCCGTGGCGGCGTCGGTGACGCGACGGTGACAGGGGCAGGGCTATCGAACGAGCATTCGAGCCGAGAATAGCTCAGGTGTTCGAGTTGGCCCCGGACGGGGGTGTTCCGGGCCGGAGTGTCGTTCCGGGCCGGCCAGCCAGTAACGGCATGAGCACGTCGTCCACCATATGATCGACGAACGCGCCGTCGAGCGGCTCACCGGTGACGAGCAGGCGACAGAAAATCATCGCCATGACGATCTCCATGATCACGTCGAAATCGGCCGACGCAGAGATCTCCCCCCGTTGCGAGGCCCGAGCGAACATGCAGCGGCCGATCTTCGCCTTGTTCTGCAGGATGTTGGCCTGCACGACCGCAGCCAGCCGCGGGGACTCGCTCGCGGCCCGGAGCACGCCAATGAGCAGCGCACCGTCGGGACCGGTAATCGTGTCGACCATGAGGCGCACCTCGGCGGCCAGGTCGTCCCGCAGGCACCCGGTGTCAGCCGGGACGCGGTCGCCGGGACCATGCCGCCGCAGGGCCTCCACGACCATCTCGTCCTTGCATGACCATCGGCGGTAGATCGTCGCCTTGCTGGCCCGGGCCCGGGCCGCGACGGCGACCATGCTCATCCGCTCATACCCGACCTCGACGAGCAGTTCCAGCGCGGCGTCCAGGATCGCCCGCTCCCGGGCATCGTCCCGGGGCCGGCCAGGCCCGGCGCCACTCGGCGGGGAAATCGGTCTTCACCCTTCCGTCTCGGACGCTTCTCCGGAGTCGACGCGCATGGCCGCGACGCCGAGGAGAAGACGCAATGAACATTACCCTAACCATAGAAACAGTACCGTACTGTACTGAAAATGCCAGCTCCCCACACCGTGTGGCGCTGGTCACATCTGCCACCCGTCACCCGCCCCGGCCCCGGCCCCGGCCCCGGCCCCGGCCCCGGGCTCCGGCTCCGGCTCCGGCTCCGGCCGCGATCCGGGTGTCCCGAACGGACAACACCCGGGGCCGTCCGCCTAGAATATCGACAAACGCCAAGATCAAGGGATTCATCATGCGATCGGATGTTCGGGGCGGTTAGAGCGGCAGGGCATGATGACTGGCGGAGGCGAGAGTTCCGTCCCCGCTGACCCCTACCCGGCCGATCCCTGCCCGGCCGATCCCCGTCCCGCGGACGGCCCTCCGGAAGGGAGAATTGTCATCATCCGCTCCGCCCAGCACCGATTCCTCGCCGCCGCCACCGGCAGCATGCTCGCGCTCGGCCTGGGCCTGGCTGCGTGCTCCCGGCACGGCTCCGCCCCTCGCCCCGCGTCGCCGACAGCGTCGGGCCCGGGTGGCCCGAACAGCGCACCCGCGCAGGCCGGCACGCCCGAGGAGTCCGGCGGCATGTGGGTCCTGCGGGACGTGCCCTACGCGCCGGTCTCGCCGGCACAGCGGCTGGATCTCTACCGTCCCTCCCCGCCGGCCCCGACGGCAGGTGCCGAAGGGGCCCAGGTGACCCCCGGGACGGTCCTGCCGGTGGTACTCACGATCCACGGTGGCGCGTTCATGCTCGGCGACAAGCGGGACGACCTGCCGGTGGTCCGAGCACTCGTCCACGCCGGGTACGCCGTCGCCAGCTTGAACTACCGGCTGTCCGGGGAGGCAAAGTTCCCGGCCGCGGTCCAGGACGTGAAGGCGTCCGTCCGCTGGCTGCGGGCCCACGCGGGCACCTATGGCCTGGACCCCTCCCGCATCGCCGCGACCGGCGCGTCGGCCGGGGCCTACCTCGCGGTGATGCTGGGCACGACGAGCGGCGTGGCGATGTTCGACGACCCGGGGCTCGGCAATCCCGGGGTGTCCAGCGACGTCCAGGCCGTCGTCGACTTCTACGGCCCGGTGAACTTCGCCTCGATGGACGCCCAGCTGCGCGCGAACGAGCGGTGCACCGTGGCTGACGCCCAGCACGACCAGCCCCACTCGCCGGAGTCGCGGTTCCTCGGCCGCACCGTGACGGCCGTGCCCCAGCTGGTCCGGGTGGCGAGCCCCCTGAACTACCTGAGCCGCGGGCCGCTGCCGCCGTTCCTGATCGAGCACGGGGACGCGGACTGCACGGTCCCCCACCAGCAGTCGCTGGAATTCGCCCACGCGCTGCGCGCCGCCGGAGCGCCGGCGGTGGACGTGACGATCGTGCCGGGCGCCGGCCACGGCGGTGCCTTCCCGGCCCGGGAGCGGATGGGCGTCGTTCTGGCGTTCCTGCACCGCACCATCGGCCGCTGACGGCCGGCACACCACCCGGCGCTCCGTCGACCAACCACCTCTGCGGCCTCAGGCCACCTCTCCGACCTCAGGCCATCTCTCTGGCCTCAGGCCGCGGGCCATCCGGCAGGGTCATGACCGGCCGCAGGCCCCACCGGCTCACCCCGCGCGTCACGTCGCGGGGGTCACCTTCAGGCGGAACCATGGCAGTGACGGGGAGCAACACGGCGAGAGGGTGATAGGGATGTCGGACACCGCGGCACAGTCGGACACCGCGGGGTACGCGCGCCCCGCCGGGCAGGCCGTCGAGGCGGCGGACGCGGAGTCCGCCGCCGGTGGGATCGTCGTCGGGGTCGACGGTTCACCCGCGTCCGTCGCCGCGATCCGGTGGGCCTGCGACGAGGCCGCCCAGCGCCTGGTCCCGGTGATCGCGGTACTGGTATGGGACGTCATGGGCGAACCGCGGCCGGTCTTCGAGACCGCGGCGAACGCCGACCGCGAGGGTCTGGCGCACGCCGCCACGCGGGTTCTGGACACCGCGCTGACCGCCGCCCGGGTCAGCGATCCGACAGTGCGGATCATCCGGCGGGTCGAGGAGGGCAGTCCCGTCCCGGAGCTGCTGCGGGCCGCGGCCGACGCGCGGATGATCGTCGTCGGCGAGCGCGGTCACGGGGCCCTGCACCGGCTGGTGAGCGGCTCGGTAAGCCAGGGTGTGGTGCACCATGCCTCCCTGCCGGTCGTCGTGGTAAGGCCGGTCGCCCCGGCCGCCGGATCCGGCAGGCACCGGTCCGGAAAGCATGACCGCGATATGGCGAGCGGCGGCGTGGCGAGCGGCGGCGCGCACCAGCCCGTCGGCATCGACGACCGGCCGGTGGTCGTCGGCGTGGACGGCTCGGCCCCCTCGCTCACGGCACTACGGTGGGCCGTCGAGGCGGCGATGCTCCGCAAGAGCGCCCTGCACGTCGTGCACGCCTGGCACCTGGACATCCCGATCTACCCGGGGAGCTACGCCGATATCGGATCGGCGCTGGCGGAGCAGGCCCGGCAGACCCTCGACCAGGCCGTCTCCACGATCGTCACCGAGCACGCCGGCGGGCTGCCCATCCCCGTCAGGAAGGAGACCGTCGTCGATGGCCCCGCCCATGCGCTGCTGCGGGCCTCGGCTGACGCGCAGCTGCTCGTGGTCGGCAGCCGCGGGCACGGCGGCTTCGCCGAACTGCTTCTCGGTTCGGTGAGCCACCAGTGCGTCCTGCACGCGCACTGCCCGGTGGCCGTGGTCAGGTAGCGGCCCCGGTGGCCCTGGTCGGTAGCGGCGCGGCCCGTGGTCGGGAAACCGGCGCGGTCCGTCCGGCGAGGTCGATCAGCCGATGCCAGCCGGCGTGGGGATGCGGGGGCGCAGCGTGCTCAGCAGGCCGAGGACCCGCTCGGCCAGATCCTGCTCTCCCCCGCCAGCCGATCCAGTTGATCCGGCTGATCCGGTCGATCCGGCGGTGTCCCACGCTCCGAGCAGGAAGGACGGAGTCAGGCGGACGTAGAGCTGGACCGCGGTGACCCCGGCGATCTGGTCGCGGCACTGCTCGGGCGTGCCGTGGATGAACAGGGCGTCGATGACCTCGTCGGGTAGCGCCCGGGCGGCACCACGCTGGTCCCCGGCGGTCCAGCGCTCGTGGGACTCGGCGAGCCGTTCGCCGTTGCCGAGCCATTCGTGGAAGGCGTGGTAAGGGGTCTGGTTGAGGATCCAGGTGAGGAACGGCCGGCTGTCGCGGCGGGCGACGTTCGGATCGGCGTTCGGATCGGCGTTCGGACTCACGAAGACCTTCACCACCAGCTCCTTGCCCGCTGGCTGCGGTCCGACGGCGGCACGGACCTTGATCAGATCTTCGGAGGACAGCAGATTGGTGACGGCACCGTCCCCCTCGGTGAAGCCGAGCTTGAGCATGCCGGGCCGCAGCACTCCCAGGATGACCTTCGGCGTCTCGATCGGAGGATTCGGTAGGACGAAGCCGCGGATCGCGAACGTGTCGAAGGCGCCGGAGACCACCTCGCCGCGCAGCGCCCGGGTGAGGAAACGAAGCGTGTCCCGGGTCCGACGGAAGGGCTCGTCGAACGGGATGCCGTTGAGGTCGGTCACGTGGGCGGGCACCGACGAACCGATGCCGAGGACAAGCCCGCCGAACGTCAGATCGGCCAGGGTCGCCGCGGTCTGGGCGAGCACCGCCGGGCCGCGGGTGTGGACGGGCACGATCGCGCTCGCCAGGCGCACCCGGGGATCCCAGGCGGCGGCGACCGCGAGCGGGGTGAACGCGTCGACGCCTCCGCCTTCGGCCGTCCACACGTCGCTGTAGCCGGCGTCAGCGAGTCCCGTGACGATGCGTCGATGGTCCCGCAGCGGGATGCCGGGCAGAGGAAGGGTGACACCGAAACGCGGAGTGGTCACGGGAGTACCTCACGGGTGGTCGACGGTGTTCGGTCAGATGGTCGTCGCGGAGACGGAGGACAGAGGACAGAGACGGAAGGGCGGGAGTTCCCGCGCCCGGAAGCTCAGGCCGGGGGCGCCGGCCCCAGGCAGCGATGATGCTGGGCCCGAGGTCGAGGAAGTCGGGATCGGCGAGCAGGGCCAGGGCCGAGTCGAGATCGGCACGGGTAAGCAGGCCGCTGTCGACGAGGTAGTCGGCGGACTGGCCGAACGTCGCACGCCACAGGCGCCCGATCTCGTTGGAGCCGCCAACCGGGTAGTACGTGGCGTGCAGACCGGTGTCGACCAGGCCCGCCCGGGTCAGCGGCGCCGGCAGCGTTCGCCCCCACCACAGGTCCGACCCGATCGACGACGCCATCGCCTGGCCGATCGCCTCGAAGGCGTGCCGGAATCCGTCGTGCGGTGACGAGTCGACCGGGGACAGCACGAGATCCTCAGTGACCAGCCAGCCGCCCGGGGCCAGCCAGGAGACTAGCCGCCGCAGCACCTCCTCACGCTCGGGGATGTGCATGAGGACGGTGCGGGCATGGATGAGGTCGAAGGAACCCGGCTCGAAGTCGTGGGTGCGCACGTCCGCTTGGACAATCCGCAGGTTCGACCGGCCGGCGTCGTCGAGGAAACTCGTGCTCACGTCGACCGCAGTCACCTCCCCGCCGGGGAACCGGTCGGCCAGCCAGTAGGCGACCGAACCCGCACCGGCACCGATTTCCAGGAACCGCCCTCCATCGGCGATTCCCCGCGCCTCGAGAACGGCGTGCGTGGCCGGGTCCACCTGTGATTCCAGCAGTTGCAGCCGGCCGAGTTCCGTGGAGATGTCGTGGCTGAGGATACCCTGGACGTATCCGACCGACGTGTCGGGCGCGGAACGCTGCATAGCGATCACGTCTCGCGCCGGCGCCAAGGCCGCATCGGATCCCGTTGTACTGGTCATCGTCTCCCCTGGGCATGGTTCTGGGCCAGTTCCGGGCGGTCGCGGCCAGGTCCTAGACCGGTTGCGGACCAGTTCCGGTCCGGCACGGCGGTACCGATTCCTGCGTGGTTTCCACTGTCGTACCTGGTTTTCACTGTCGCGAACAGTTTCCGCGTCCCGGACCGCGACCCATTCCAGTCGGCTCGCGGCGGCTGGTCCAGAGGCATCACGGTGCTGTTACCAGCACTAAGGGATCG
>NZ_CDWTNB010000176.1:0-8281 GCF_977947065.1 Frankia sp. CgJB1 | reverse complement strand
ACACGACACGCCCGCCGGGGCCCGACTCGGCGAGGATCGGGCCCGCACGGCCCTGACCAGGCAGATTCACTCCCGTCGCCGGGTGAGATGATAATCACCTCAAGCCCCCGGGGTCGGTTTTCCAGGGTTACGTCAGACTCGCTACCCCCGCCTCTTCGGCGAGTCGACTTACGAAAGTATTTCTACCTGATGCGCGGCGCGCTCCATGCATTAATGCCGGGTCGGGGCCCGCGCGATGACTATCAAGGTGATTATGGACACGATCCAGCCGCCAACGGGGGGTGGAAAATCAGAGAACCAGAGCCAAGAAGTTGAGCGGAGGAGGATCGTGACCACGGACGGCGCCCGAACCGGGCAAGCCGGCGAACCGGGACAGCTCAAGCGAGGCCACGGCTCCCCGCACCTCGCTTCCTGATCGTCGGGCCTGGCCTGGGCGGCTCACCTGGACGGTGAGAAGCCCCCCTCGTCCTGGCCAGGCTGTTGCTCAGGTCCCGCACCTCGACTCGGAGCCCGGAGCTCGATGTCCGGAGGCCGGAGCCCGGAGCCCGAAGTCCGGAGCCCGAGACCGCGAGTCAGCACGCATCGAGGACCGCGCTGGCCAAGCGGACCTTACTGGTGATCGTGCACCGGCGCTCCACTTCCGCGAGACCGACCAGGTTCGCTGCTGGACGAGTCCTCCCCAGTTCGCCCGCCAGCCCACGGACGGTTCCGACCTGCATCAGCAGCCGGTCAACGGCGGCGTAGATCTGACCGGCATCCCCGAGCCCTTTCCGCCACCAACTGCCGAAGGTGGACCATGACAATCCTCGACGACAGCACCGCGCCCGGCCTCGTCGGGCCGCCGAGCTCCCACGGTCCGCGTCGTGACCCGGCTCCGCTCCTGCCCGACCCCGAGCCGGTCCAGGTCCTCGGCAGGAGGCTGCGGGGAAGGTCGACACCGATCTGCTGCGCGTCCTGTACCACCGCCTGGTGCTGGGACGGCGCTTCAACCAGCAGGCCACGACCCTGGCCAGGCAGGGCCGCCTCGCCGTGTACCCGGCGTCCACCGGCCAGGAAGTATGCCAGATCGCCGCGGCCATGGTGCTGCGGGAGTCGGACTGGCTGTTCCCCAGCTACCGCGACACGCTGGCGGTGGTATCGAGGGGCGTGCGCCCGGTGGACGCGCTGACGCTGATGCGCGGGAACGCGCACAGCGGCTACGACCCGTGGGAGCACCGGATCGCGCCGCTGTCGACTCCGCTGGCCACCCAGGCCTGCCATTGCGGTGGGCCTGGCCCACGCCGCCCGCCTGCGCGCGGCCTCGGATCCGTGGGCGGCGGAGGACGTCGTGGCGCTTGCCCTGATCGGCGACGGCGGTACCAGCGAGGGCGACTTCCACGAGGCGCTGAACTTCGCCGGGGTGCTGAACGCGCCAGTGGTGTTCCTGGTACAGAACAACGGCTATGCGATTTCGGTGCCGCTGGCCCAGCAATCCGCGGCACCGACGCTGGCACACAAGGCGGTGGTCCATGGGATCACTGGTCGCCTGGTGGACGGTAACGATGCGCCTGCGGTGCACGGTGTGCTGCGCACGGCGGTCGAGCACGCGCGGTCGGGTCGCGGCCCGGTGCTGGTCGAGGCGGTCACCTACCGGCTGGAGGCGCACACCAACGCCGACGACGCGACCCGCTACCGCACCTCGGAGGAGGTCGCTGCCTGGCAGGCCCGCGATCCGCTGATGCTGCTGGAGCGGCAGCTGCGCAAGGCCGGTCTCCTCGACGACGCCGGCGTCGCCGCAGTCGCGCAGGCCGCCGAGGAACTCGCCGCCGAGATGCGCGCCCAGTTCGATCGTGCGCCTGATCTCGATCCGGGCTCGCTGTTCACGCACGTCTATGCCCAGCCGACCAGCCAGCTTCGTGAGCAGGCCGCCGAGCTGATGGCCTGGCAGGCCGCGGACGTAGCCAAGAGCGACGACGCACGATGAGCGCCGCGACCATGGTGCAGGCCCTCAACGCCGCGCTGCGCGACTCGCTGCGCGAGGACGCGCGCGTCCACATCCTCGGCGAGGACGTCGGCACCCTCGGCGGCGTCTTCCGAGTCACCGACGGCCTGGCCGCCGAATTCGGCGCGCAACGCTGCCTGGACACCCCCCTGGCCGAGGCAGGCATCCTCGGCACCGCCGTGGGCATGGCCATGTACGGCCTGCGGCCCGTCGTGGAGCTGCAGTTCGACGCCTTCGCCTACCCCGCGTTCGAGCAGCTCGCGTCGCATGTGGCCAAGATGCGCAACCGCACGGCCGGGAAGACCACGCTGCCGATCACCATCCGCATCCCGTACGGCGGCGGCGTCGGCGGCGTCGAGCACCACAGCGACTCCAGCGAGGCCTACTACGCGCACACCCCCGGCCTGCACGTCGCCACCGTCGCCGACGGCTACGGGCTGCTCCGCTCGGCGATTGCCTCGGACGACCCGGTGGTCTTCCTGGAGCCAAAGCGGCTCTACTGGTCTACGGACGACCGGCCCACGGACGACCGGTCTACGGACGGCTTCTCTCCGGTCGAGGTGCCGCCGATCGGCCGGGCAGTGGTCCGCCGGACCGGTACCTCGACGACCCTCCTGACCTACGGCCCCTCGCTCCCCGTGTGCCTCCAGGCGGCCGCGGCCGCGCGATCGGAGGGCTGGGACCTGGCGGTGGTCGACCTGCGCTCGCTGGTCCCCTTCGACGATGAGACGGTCTGCAAGGCGGTCCGCGCCACCGGACGCGCCGTTGTGGTCCACGAGGCCGCGGGTTTCGGCGGCGTCGGTGCGGAGATCGCCGCCCGCGTCAGCGAGCGGTGCTTCCACCACCTCGCCGCCCCCGTCCTGCGGGTCACCGGCTTCGACATCCCTTACCCGCCCCCCATGCTCGAACATCACTACCTTCCCAGCGTCGACCGCATCCTCGACGCTGTCGCCCGACTCCAGTGGGAGCAGTAACACCGTGGCCGCGGTACGCGAATTCCCCTTCCCCGACCTCGGCGAGGGCCTGACCTCCGCCGAGGTCGTCCGCTGGCTTGTCGGCGTCGGGGACGTCATCACCGTCGATCAACCCGTAGCCGAGGTCGAGACCGCCAAAGCCGTCGTCGAGGTGCCCTGCCCCTATGCCGGCGTCGTCACCTCCCTCGCGGGCCTGGCCGGTACCAGTGTCCCGGTCGGCACACCACTGATCACCGTGGCCGTCAGCGAGCCGGCAGCAGGGCGAACGGGCTCCGGGAACATCCTCGTCGGCTACGGCACCAGCACGGACCCCCCCGAGCCCGCCGCCGACGGCGCGTCGGCGCACCCGGGCCGGCACCCGGGCCGGCGACGCCACTCGGGCCTTCCGCCCAGACCGTGGTCCAGCCCATGGTCAAGGTCGTCTCGCCCCTCGTTCGCCGCTTCGCCCGCGAGAACGCCGTCGATCTCCGAAAACTCGTCGGCACCGGCCCGGAGGGGCTGATTCTGCGCAGGGACGTGGAGACCGACTCGACCGTCGTCCCGCTGGACCCGCTGGCGCGGCGCGCGGCGGAGACGTTCGTGCGCAGCAGGCGCGAGGTGCCGGATGCCACCTGCTGGGTCGACACGGATGCCACCGCACTGCTCGCCGCCAAGGACACCCTCAACGACACTCCCAACGACACCCTCAACACGGGGGGCACCGAGCCCAGAATCGGTCTCCTGGCGATTCTGGCCCGCATCTGCGTCGCCGCACTGGTCCGCTTTCCCGCGCTCAACTCCGCCGTCGTCACCGACGCGGACGGCCGCGCGACCGGCGTGCGCCACCACGCCGCCGTCCACCTGGGATTCGCCGCGCAGACCCCGCGCGGCCTGGTCGTGCCCGTCGTGCACCACGCTCAGGGCCTGACCACCGCTCGACTGGCCGCCGAGATCGCCCGGTTGACCGCCGCCGCCCGCGCGGGCACGCTCACTCCCGCCGAGCTGACCGGCGGCACGTTCACGCTCAACAACTACGGCGTCTTCGGTGTCGACGGCTCCACGCCCATCATCCACCACCCCGAGGCCGCGATGATCGGCATCGGCCGGATCGTCCCCAGGCCCTGGGCGGTGGACGGCGAACTGGCGGTCCGCAGGGTCGTGCAGCTCTCGTTCACCTTTGACCACCGGGTCTGCGACGGCGCCACCGCCGGGTCCTTCCTGCGCTTTGTCGCCGACGCGGTCGAAGACCCCATGGTGCTGCTGCGCCACCTCTGACCACTGCACCTCTGACCACCGCTTTACCAGCAGGCGATGACCGCTGCCCGCCCCGGTCCTAGGAGGTCTGTCTTGCCTGCTTACTCCCCCCGCTACACCTATCTCGGCCCTGAGGGGACCTTCACCGAGGCCGCGCTGCGGACGCTGCCGGCTACGGAGACGCATGAGCTGTTCCCCTCTCTCTCCGTGGCGGAGGCGTTGGACGCGGTCCGCAACGGGGACGCGTCCGGCGCGCTGGTACCGATCGAGAACTCCGTCGAGGGGGCAGTGACCGCCACGCTGGACGAGCTCGCGACCGGCAAGCCGCTGATGATCTGCCGCGAGGTGCTGCTACCGATCAGCTTCGCGCTGCTCGTGCGGCCGGGCACCACGCTGGAGGACGTCAAGACCGTCACCGGCCACCCGGTCGCCCGGGCCCAGGTACGCCGCTGGCTCGCGGCTCACCTGCCGTACGCGGAGTGGGAATCGGCCGCGTCCAACGCCGAGGGGGCCCGGCTGGTGCGGGAGGGGCGCTTCGACTGCGCCTTCGCCGGGGAGTTCACCGCGCGGCGCTACCGGCTGGAGGCCCTCGTGACCGACATCCACGACGTCCCCGACGCCACCACCCGTTTCGTCCTGCTCGGCCGTCCAGGCCGCGCCACCGCGCCGACCAACGCGGACAAGACGTCCATCGTGGTGTGGCCGGCCGCGGACGAGCCGGGCGCGCTGCTGGAACTCCTGCAGGAATGGGCCGTTCGCGGGGCCAACCTGATGCGGATCGAGTCCCGGCCGACCGGCGAGGGCCTGGGCCGGTACTGCTTCTCGATCGACGCGGAAGGACACGTCAGCGACCGCCGGGTGAGCGAGGCCCTGATGGGGCTGCACCGGATCTGCCGGAAGATCCGCTTCTTGGGGTCCTACCCCCGCGCCGACGAGGTCGCCCCGTCCGTGCCCCCGAGCATGACGGACCACGAGTTCGTCAGGGCCGCCGACTGGCTCACCCGCTGCCTGGACGGCCGTGGCGAGGACTGGGCGGCGTGCGGACTGGGATGCCTGCGGACACGATCCGGCGGCCATTGTGCGGTGCGTCTGATGAAGCGGTGCCATAGCCCTTTCGTGGTGATGTCATAAACGCGTCATTATCTTGCGCTGGCAACGCCATATCCGATTGTCGCCAAATGATGGTGCTGTACGGTGCTCTTTTCCCCATTCGGGGCTATTCCGTGGAGACGTGCGACACAGACCCCCGGCGGCCTGCTCGGAATCAGGAGTAATAGGTACATGGGCCCATGTGTCTTTGAATTCGTAATGAAGTAATTAATGCAAGCCAATATGCGTCTTCGCAGGTCACGGGCTCGCGAGGACCCCGAAGTGAACAAGTTATTTCATTCCGAATCCTTTGGCGTGTTGACGTGTCAATCTGGTGAAGTTGCCCAGCCCGATTCCCGGGCCCGCGTCCCGCGCCCCCGGACGGGGCGGGGGAGCGTCTGATGGCCCTGCTCGACGTGGTCACGAAGGCCGGTTCCGAACGGGCGTACGCCCGTCCACTGACCTCGGGTGACCGAGCCTACCTCGCCTTCACCCGGCTCAATCCCGGGGAGTTCCAGGACGTCGGTGCGCTGCTGTTCATTGACGGCCCCCCGCTGGAGCTGGCGGACCTGCGGGCGCACGTCGCCGAGCGGCTGCGCAACCCCCGGGCACGGATTCTTACCGACCGTCTCGAGACTGTCGCGGTCCGGTGCTCCGGTCGCCGCCCGACGGCGAACGAGACCCTCTGGGTCTCCGGTCCGGGCATGAACGTCGACGATCACGTCGTCGCCCTGGACCTGCCGTCCGCCGCCGGTGCCAGCGGTGCCGACCGGGGCGTCGGTGGTGTCGGCGATGCGCGGCTGCGTGCCGCCGTCGACCGCATTGCCGCCCAGCCGATCGACATCAGCCGGCCGCCGTGGATGCTTTACCTGCTGCGCGCCCCGGGGTCGTCCGGGACGGTGCTGGTGTACCGGACCAGCCACATCCAGCAGGACGGCTTCGCGCTCTACCAGGCGCTGCACCTGCTCTTCGGGGGGAGGGCGAACTCGACCTCGGTCTGCCCCCCGCGATCCGTCGGCCGCGGCCCTCGGACTACGCGGGTTTCGTCGGCCGGGGGCTACGTTGCCTGGCTCCCACCCGTGCCCTCGACGCCTGGGGCGGACCGCCGGCCGGGCCGGCGCGACATTCCTGGGTCACCACCGATCTGGGCACGCTGCGCGCCGTGGCTCGCCATCACGATATCACGGTCAACGACGTCTATCTCGCCGCGCTCGCCGGGGCGCTGCGGACGTGGTCCCTTCCCGAATGGCGCCGGGACCGGCAGCCCCTCCACGCGCTGATGCCCATCAGTTTCCGGACCGCCGCCGAACGGAACGTGCTGTCGAACTATTCCTCGGGCGTGCGTGTCCCGCTTCCCTGCGGGGAGCCGGACCCCGGCCGGCGGTTGGCGTGGATCGCCGCGGAGACCCGTCGCATGAAGAAGGGCGGGCTGGGGGTGGTGGAACGTCACCACTTCTCCACCATGGCGACGATTGCCTCGCCCCGCATGCTCGCGGGCGCCGCCGCTTCCCCGGCCCAGACCCGGAAGATGGCCCTGATGGCGAGCAACGTCCGAACGATGCGCGGGCCGCTGGCTGTCGCGGGACGTGCGGTGACCGGGCTGGTCGGCACGGGCCAACTACTCGTCGGACGTCAGCATCTGGCCATCGCCATGCTGGGCATCGACGAGCGGGTCGGTGTCACGTTCGTGGCCAGTGCCAGCGTGCCGAACCACGCCTGGCTGGGGCAGCTGTGGCTGGCGGAACTCGACGTGCTCAGCCGGCTGGTGCCCCCACGCCGGCGTGAGCGTGCCTGACGGACCGGTCCTGATCTTCCGGCCTTCGTCGCTGGCCGAGGCTGCCGAAGCGCTGGAGCACACCATCGAGGGTTCGCTCCTGGTTGGCGCAGCGACAGCACGCCGGGTGCGTTGAGGTCGAACTGTGTCCCGAAGTCGCGGCTGATCCTGGTGAGAACTCCCCGTAGCCACCCCGCGTCTTCGGGTACAGCGCGCCACAACCGCATCCGCCGTGCCTGCAGGGGCACCATCCGCAGGCCGGTCAGCGTCGCGCCGGGCGGGTCGGTGGAGATCTCGGCGGAGACGAAGTACGCCAGCCGCAGGTCGTCCCGGTACGTTTCGTAGCCGGTAATACCCTCGTAGTCGTTGATGAAGTCGCCACAGCCGTACAGGACAAGCCGGTCCCGGTACACCTCGACGGGACGCGGATGGTGCGACGAGTGCCCGTGCACGACGTCGACACCGCCGTCGATGAGCCGGTGGGCGAAGCGGATCTGGTCGTCGTCTACGTCATAGCCCCAGTTGGATCCCCAGTGGATGGAGGCGACGACGAGGTCACCGGGGCGCTTCGCCCGCCGGGCGCGGGTGGTCACCTCCTCGGCGGTGGCGTCCGACAATTCGGGGACGACGTCTAGGCCGCCCCGGCCCGGGGCCGCGGCCCACGCCCGTGGAATGCCGCTGGAGGGCAGGCCGAACGAGAAGACCAGGACCCGCCGGCCCCCGCCGAGCGGGACCATGGCCGGTTTGCACGCCTCGTCCGCGTCGCGCCCGGCTCCCACCGCTCTCAGCCCGGCCGCGAACAACGCGTCGAGGGTCTCGACGAGCCCTCGGTGGCCGGAATCCAGCAGGTGGTTGTTCGCCAGCACGCACACATCGGGCCGGGCGGCGGCCAGGCAGGGAAGGTTGTCCGGACTCATCCGATAATGAACCGCCTTTCCGGCGGCGAAGTCATCGCACCGGGTGATGCTGTTTTCCAGGTTCACTACCCGAACATCGGGCTGGACCTCATCCAGCACGGGCAGTGCGTCACCCCAGGGCCAGGCGAAGTCGACCGGGCGAGGAATCGGGCCGTTCGCTGCTTCAGCCAGCTCGACATAGGCGCGGGCATCCCGGATATATCTCTCGGAAAGTCTCGGGTTGCCTGGATGCGGCAGAATCTGGTCGACGCCGCGGCCTAGCATCACATCGCCGCAGAGGAACAGCGTCACTGTGCCGTCGTGCACGGTTCCA
>NZ_CDWTNB010000175.1:0-8322 GCF_977947065.1 Frankia sp. CgJB1 | reverse complement strand
CGAACCTCACGGTTCGTCGCGGCGAGATCGTGGGCCTGGTCGGTGACAACGGCGCGGGCAAGAGCACGCTGACCAAGGTTCTTTCGGGTTGGCATCGCGCCGATCAGGGTGAGGTTTTCGTCGATATCCCAAGGAGTTCTCGGCCGCCGCGATGACGCCGATCCTCAACTCGGTCCTGGCCGACAAGCCCGACGGACTCATGATCAGCGTGGCCGACGCCAATGCGATGTACGCGCCCCTCGCCAAGGCCAAGGCCCAGGGGCTGCCGATCGTGACTGCATTTAACACGCTAGACAATCCGGCTCCACTTGCCTCGCAGGTCGTCGCGGACGAGGCCGCCGGCGGTCGGCTGGCCGCGGAACTCATCGCGAAACACCTCGGAGCCGAGGGTGGCAAAGTTGCGGCCGTTGCGTTCACCCCAGGTCAGAGCGTGCCGTCCGACCTAAGGTGGCACAACTTCGAAAGCAAGATCAAGGAGTACTCGAACATCAAATACCTGGGTGCGGAGATCACCGACGTATCTCCTCAGACGGCAACGGCGAAAATGAACGCGATCCTGGCGCGCGGCCCCGATGTCAAGGCAGTCTTCACGAGCTTTGGACTGGCCGCGCTCGGCGCGTCGACAGCTCTCCGCCAACGCGGAAATAGCGGCATCTATGTGGTCACCTATGACACCGTTGCGGCGGTCAACAAAGCTGTCAAGAGCGGCGAGATCTCCAGCGTGATCAGTACCAACTATCGTGAAGCTGGTGTAAAGGCGCTGGACCAGGCGGTCGCGGCGGCGACCGGTAAGCCGGTCGACAAGGTCGTCACTCTTCAGCCCCGTGTTTACACCGCGGAAAATATCGGCCAGCCCGAGATCCAGGACGAGCTACAGGCAACCAAGTGCCCGATCTGACCGAATGTAGGCAAGGTTTCTAGTGTCCTGAGTCGCTTGGAGTTCGGCCACGGCCTGGTAAAGCGTCAGGCCGTGGCCGCCGCTGGTGGGCACAGTCGCCTTGACAGCCGCTCGGTCACGGTCTCCCGCTGGTCGGGTCCGGTTTCCGCCTAAGTGGACGTCCCAGCCGCGCCAGACGGTGGCCATCATGATGGATCTTGACCATTCCGGCACAAGCTCGGCAACTGCCCACGAGCACCTGCACAGCGAGTGGGGCAGGGAACGCGGGGAACACCCGGGCCGGGCCCGCGATCCTGTGATCAAGGTTGCCGACCTGGCGTGGTTGGAATTTGAGAAGCCGAACCTGGATCGGGCCGAAGGTGTTCGCGCGGGATTTCGGTTTCGCCGTCGCGTGTCGCACCCAGGACGCGCTCTACCTGCGCGGCACCCTGCCGGGCATCCACTGCATGATCGTTCGGCGGGGTCCGGTGTCCCGGTTCGTCGGCTCCGCGTTCCATGCGGCGGACCCGTCCGACCTGTCACGACTGGCCAGGTCTAGCGGTAGCGAGGTGCGGGAGCTCGACGAGCGGGGCGGCGGCCGGGTAGTGGATCTGCGCGACCCGAGCGGCATTCCGGTCCGGGTCGTGCAGGGGGTTGAGGCCTTACCGGCACTTCCCGAACAGCCACCGCTGACAGCGAGGCGGACCTGGCCGCCCCGGCGACACTGACTGAGCTGCTAGCCCCCTGGATCCGCGGCGTGCCACGGTCCGGGGTGGAGGTGCTGCGACAGGCAGCATACACGTTCCGGGCCCGGGTCGCTGACCGGTGGCGCCTCGGGCGGGTCTTCCTGCTTGGCGACGCGGCGCACGTGACCCCGCCGTTCATTGGCCAGGGCATGGGCGCCGGGCTACGCGACGCCGCCAACCTCAGCTGGAAGCTGGCTATGGTGCTGTCCGAAGGAGCCGACGACCGACTGCTCGACACCTACCAGCTCGAACGCGAACCCCACGTGGCCCGCCTGATCCGGACGGCGATCACGGTCGGCTGGGCGATGACCGGTGGTCAGGACAACGCCGCGGCCGCTCGGCGGCTGGTCCTTGCTGGAGCCTGCCGGGTCCCGGGCTTCAGCCATGCCGCCGCGCGTACGACGTCGCCCCGGCTACCCGCCGGGCCGCTGGTCCGACCCCGCCACCGCGGTCTTGGTGGCCTGGCCGGGACCCTGCTTCCACAACCGTGGGTCACCGTCGACCGGCGTCGGTGCCGCCTCGATGACCTGCTCGGTGACTCCTTTGCGATCGTCGCTTCCGGCCCGCTCGATCCCGGCCTCTCGGTCCTGGCGCGGCGCCTGCGGGCGCGGGTCTTCCAGGTCCGCGCCGCCACCAGCGGTTCGGGTGCCACCAGCGGTTCGGGGCATCCGGCCGGCCTGGACGACGGTGACGACGCCGTCATCTCCGACGGCGGGATCTTGGCCGGCTGGTTGCGCCGGGCGGGGGCCGGGGCCGTGCTGGTGCGCCCCGACCGGGTCGTCCTGGCCGCGGCACCGCAGGCGCGCGGAAACGGCGCGGTCGGCGCGGCCATAGCCCGGGACTCGGCCGGGTGGCTGCCGCTGCTGCCGCCCACCCGCACCTCCCGCCTCAGAGCTGAGAACTCCGCCTCTTCGGACCGGCCGCGCGGGTCCCGCCAACCGGCTTCGCTCGCACCGCGCCGAACGGTGCCTGTTCGGGAAGGACCAGCATGACGACGAACCCGGGTGGCCTTCCGACTCCTGTCGACCCGACCGCGGGCTGCTGCCCTACCCAGTCTGATCGATCGAGCGGTCCGACGACAGGGCATGTTCGGCGACCGCCTCCGGCTGCTCTGCCGACGGTGCGGATCCGGGCCCGCGTGTTCCGGTGTCGGCAAGCTGGCGGCCCTCGATGTCGAATGTGTCAGTAATGACAGATCGCCGGTCCTTGTTGGCTTGTGATTGCGGTCACCCGTTGATCGCCTGCCGGACGGGGACTCACTGCCGGAGGATCGCGAACGTCTCCTGGAGCAGGCGCAACGCGGTCGTGAGCGTCCGGTCCGGTTGGGGCAGCGCGGAGAAGGCGATGAGAGTGCTGCGCATCGCCGCCGCCGTCCGCCCGGCTGAGTCGTTCGGCAAGGGCGTGTGCCAGGCCGTCCTCGAACTCGCGCAGCAATGTCGTGGCGGACCTGCTCGGTTGGGTCACAAAGGCGACCGGTGGGCCGCTGAACAGAAGGCCGAGGCCGACGCCACGCTCAGCCGCGATGGCGAACAACGCGTTACACACGGCGGTCTACGGGGGCTCGTCGGCCGGGCGGACGCGGACATGCTCTTGGAGCACCGGGATCAGGGCGTGCGTCTCACCGAGAACCAGGTCTTCCTTGGACGGGAAATATCGGAGCCGAAGGCCGGCCGGCTGCTGGCTCGGATCCCCGTCGGCCGTGAGCCGCACGGTCTCGCGGTCTGGCCGCAACCCGGTCGCTACTCCCTCGGCCATACTGGGATCATGCGCTGAGGGTCGCGGACGAGCTCCGGACCCCTTCACCCTGGCCGACACCGACCGCCCGGGACCGAAATGCACTTTCATGATACATGATACTATGGAATATTCATCCGAAGTTTACCTTTAGGCATCTGACCGTTGCGTCTACGCGCTTAGCGTGACGTGTCGTGACTAGTGATGTGACTGTGAGGGTCGAGGGCGGCGCTGCCGCGCCCGCCGTGTTGGAGCGCATCCGGGCTTTGTCGGCGTCGCTGTCGTCGGCGGAGCAGCGGGTGGCGCGGCAGGTCCTCGCCGACCCGGTTGCGATGATCCACCAGTCGGTGAGCGAGCTGGCGCAGGTGTCGGGAAGCTCGCCGGCAACGGTGGTGCGGTTCTGCCAGAGCCTCGGGCTTCGGGGCTATCAGGAACTCAAGCTGGCGCTGATCCGGGAGACGCTGCCGGTGGAGCGGCAGCTGGTGGACGAGGTGTCCGCGGCCGATGGCCCGGATGAGATCGCCGGGAAGGTGCTCGGCGGGGCGGCGAGTGCGCTGACCGAGGCGGCGCGGGGGATCGACGGTGGCGTGCTGGCGGCGATCGCCGACCTGGTTGTCGCCGCGCCGCGGACGTTGTTCGTGGCGGTGGGGACGTCGGCGCCGCTGGCGATGGATGCCGCCTACCGGCTGACCACGGTCGGGGTCGATGCGCGGTTCGCCGGGGACGCGCATGTGCAGCACGTCACCGCCCGGATGCTAGCGGCGGGTGATCTGTGTGTTGCGGTCAGCCACACCGGCTCGACGGCGGAGACACTGGCGGCGATGCGGGCGGCCGTGGACACCGGGGCGCACACCGCCGCGATCACGAGCTTTGCCCGGTCACCGTTGACCGAGCTGGTGCAGCACGCGGTGGTGGTGGGCAGTCGGGAGACGGCGTATCGCATCGAGGCGATGACCAGCCGGATCGTGCACCTGTCGGTGCTCGACGCCCTGTTCGCCCTCGTGGTGGTGCGCAGCCCGCGCAGCCCCGGCGCGCTGGCGATGACCGCCGACGTGATCGTCGAACACCGGATGTAGCCGCCTACCAGACCCGGCGGCGCCGGTGCCGACGACCCGTGGTTCGCCCCGCGCCCACCGAGGAACGGTATGAGCCCACGGACCAGCGGTGGATCGGTCGTGGGCTCAGGTACGTCCCGGCGGTCGGTCAGCCGCCGGCCGCGCCGGTGATCAGACCGACCAGCGCGGTGACCAGCATGGCCGCGGCGCCGCCCAGCACGACGCGCAGGGCCGGACGTAGCAGCGCCATACCGGCGGCCCGCGCGGCGAGCATGCCCGCGACGGCGAGACCGATCATCGTCACCACGACGACGAGCGCCAGGCGGCCCGCCCCCGCCGGGGCCGACATCCCGAGGAACGGCACCAGCCCGCCGGCCGTGAAGCTGCCCGCCGACGCGACGGCGGCCTGGACCGGGCGCGCCCGGGTGGCCTCACTCTGGCCGAGTTCGTCGCGCAGGTGCGCCTCCAGCGCACCCCGCTCGGTCAGTGCCACGGCGACCTGCCTGGCGAGGTCGTGCGGAAGGCCGCGCCGCTCGTAGATGCCGACCAGCTCGGCGAGCTCGGCCGCGGGGTTGGCCGCCAGCTCCGCGCTCTCCTTCGCCCGGTCCGCGTGTTCCACGTCGGCCTGGGAGCTCACCGACACATACTCCCCGGCCGCCATCGACATCGCCCCCGCGGTCAGACCCGCGATCCCGGCGGTCAGGACCGCGCCGGTGGAGGCGCCGCTCGCGGCGACGCCGACGATGAGGCTGGAGGTGGAGACCAGGCCGTCGTTCGCGCCGAGGACGGCCGCGCGCAGCCAGCCCGAACGGTTCGTGCTGTGCCGCTCCGGGTGCCGTCGCATCGCACCGAATGTCGCCATGGGGGCATTACAGCACGGCGTTGGCGATCAGCATGGGTACGCTCAACGGATCAAGAACCATCTCTGCCCGTTCCTCGAGGTAGACCGCTGGAAATCGTGCGGGGGGCGTCATGACCGAGTACATGCCCCGACCGAGTACAAGGCCTGACCGAGTACAAGGCTGACGGAATTCCGGCCGCCGGTCGGCGCGGGAAAACCCGTAGGCCGGTCGGGGAAGGTCCCGCCCGGCCTACGCGCGGAGGTGAACCAATCCGGATGCCCCGCGCCGGCCCTGCGAATGATGAACGGCAATGATGGACAATCAAGGCTGACAGTGATCGCGCGACGTGGGATTGGTGACCTTGCCCCGACATCGTCCGATGCGGCCGGGACCGCGTACCCCGTACGAGGAGAGCTGGCTGGCTGGCGCGGAACTCGGTGAGGCGCTCACGCGCGGATGGCGTCCGCGGGCACAACCCGTGCAGATCGCGCTGGGTGCGGGTGAAGCCGTGCTGGCCCAGGCACCCGTCTGCTTCTGGCAGTACATCGGCCAGAACGTCACCTATAATCAGGGGTGGTTCGTCGCCTTCGGTAGTCCCCTTCTGCTCGGCGCGTCCCTGCTCGGCAGTGCCCTGTACAACGGCAGCCAGCGCAGGCGCGCCGAGGCGCTCGCCGTGGTCCAGTGGCGCCCTGTCTCCCAGGGGCACCTTTTCCTGACGAACTGGCGCCTCGTGCTGGCGCTCACGACCGGCTGGACCGATATCGGCTACCCGTACCTGAGGGCGTCCGGTGTGGACGGCGACAGCATGGTCATCATGCTTGCCGGCCAACCCCCCGTCCGACTGCAGGTGTGGCCGGCGCACTGGTTCTTCGTGCTCATGAGATTCCTCGCCTACGGCGAGATCGTCCGGATGGAAATTCCGTCCCACCTGCAACGATCGCCTGCCCCCGGGCCCTCGAACCTCCGCCTGGATCGTGAACCCCCGCCCGGGCGGGGTCTGGGGAACGCCGGTGACGCCGCATGATCAGCGGCCTTCCCGGAGTGTGATCAGTGGGTACGCCCGGTGGGTACGGCCGGCGGGTACCGGCGTCCGGATTTCTCCCGGGGGCGGCCCCGCTACCCTGCTGCCTCGTGCCGGTACCGTGATGGCGTCCTCCGGGAAAATGCGGGCGGGTATTCAAGCGTGATTCGGGTCAAGATAATGTTATTGATAAAAATATCCTTGAGATTTTCCTTCGAGTGGATTTCGAGGATATCCATGAGGCTTGCCTCGCGGATAATTTGTTTACATGCCGTTCACGGTGCACGACCTGCCAGCGCCCCGCGAACCTATACCATTCATTCGGGTTCGCCGCACGGCCATCCGTCTCGGTCGGAACCAGCCGAGAAGAAGTCGGAGGCCAGCCATGGGATTGACTGCCGTCCGGATGTGGTCCGGCATGGTCGATCGAAAGTGAGGGTTCTCATGCCATTTGTCATCACCGCCGCGTGTATCGATGTCAAGGACGGCTCCTGCCTGGAGGGGTGCCCGGCCGATTGCATCTACGAGGGTGACCGTAAGATGTACATCAATCCGGACGAGTGCACGGAATGCGGCGCCTGCGCAGTGTCCTGCCCGGTCGGCGCGGCCATCAGTGACGACCGTGTTTCCGCGAAGGACAAGGAGTTCATTGAAAGCGAGGCGCTGTTCTTCAGCACCATCCTGCCAGGTCGGGACGCACCGCTCGGCGAGCCGGGCGGTGCCACGAAGCTCGGTAAGATCAAGGCTGATACGCCCTTCATCGCCGCCTACGGAAGCTGACGAGGGTGACCTCGGGTATTCGCCGGGGCGGAGCACGATAAAGCGGAGCAGTAGCGGGAAAAACGAACCGAGAGAATTCGCGGAAAGGCCGGTGCTGGCGGACCTCGGGTCCGAGGCGCCGGCCTGACGCCGAGACGTTGCGGGGGATTCCTCCCGTAACCAGCCTGCGTTCCAGACGATTCTATCCCGGAGGTCCGACAGAACGGCGGGGTCCGCTCGTCCAGTCCCGGGTAGTTCCAGGGCGTTTCGTGGAGGGCGGGGCCGGGTGTCAGCGGACCGGTGGCGCGAGGGAGCGCAGGACGGCGCCGGCGGGTTCGTCGGTGAGCTCGGCGAGGGTCACCTCGTCGAGCGTGACCAGGAAGTTCTCCTGGGCTCGTCGCAGGAGGGGGCGCAATCGGCAGGCGCATCGCAGCGGGCACGGGGGACCGTCGCAGGAGACGAACTCGTCCGTGCCCTCGAGGGCACGGACGATGTGCCCGACGGTGACCTGCGTCGCGCCCGGGGCGAGCAGCACCCCGCCGGTGCGTCCGCGTACGGTGACCACGAGGTCGAGCCGCTGGAGGCATTGCACGATCTTCGCCATGTGGGTGAGCGGAACATCGAGGGCTTTCGAGAGGTCGCGGACGGTGAGGCGATCCTCCCGGGTGGCTGCGAGCATGAGCGCCCGCAGCGCCAGGTCGGTCGACTGGGTCAGGTGCATGGGAGCGCACCTGTCGAGGTGACGGTCACCCGACCATCTTGCCTTCTACTCTTCGTAGAAGATTGTCCCGACGGCACCTGCGTCCCACGGGTGCCGCCTGCCGAGATCGGACCTCGGCGGGAGCGCGGCCCCGGGTGTGACATCGCGCCGGGACCGACCGGTGCCGGCCGGTGCCGGCCTCCTCGTGGCGACCGCGGACCCCCCGGCCGGGGGAGTCTAGACGGGTGTCCGCGGCGAGGGCAGTTTCCGGACGATGGTCAGTCCGTCCGCAATGGGCAGCATGACAACCTGTACCCGGGAGTCGTCGGTAAGAAGATCGTTGAACTGTTTGACGGCGACGACAGCAGGATTGTCCGAGTGGGAGCGCACTACGTTCCCATACTGCAACACATTGTCGACGATGATGGCCCCGTTCGGGTTCATCCGGGGAAGGAGAAGCTCGTAATACCTCCTATACGAGGTCTTGTCCGCGTCGATGAACGCCAGGTCGAAGGTGGGTTCTTCGGGGAGTATGCCGAGGCTGTCGGCCGCCGGTCCGAGGACGAGGTCGATGTGATCGGAAACACC
>NZ_CDWTNB010000174.1:0-8402 GCF_977947065.1 Frankia sp. CgJB1 | reverse complement strand
AGACCTAGGAGCTGGGCACAGACGAGCAACCGAACCGGCACCAGCGGCCCGCGGTACGCACCGGGACGCAGGTGCGATGGGATGGCAGCTGCCACCATGCCGCACTGATCGTTTTCGTCTATCGTCGCGGAACATGAACAGCGGCCACGAGCATGAGCTCCCCACCCATGGCCACGCCCACGGGCACGGGTATCATCACGGCGGGCACCCGCACGGCGGACGGCATGACCACCACGCGAGCGGGCGGTGGGCGCGGCTTCGTCACGGCCTGTCAGACCTGGCCGGAGGGCACAGCCACGATCCGGCGGACCAGATCGACGACGCGTTGGAAGCCGACACCGCCGGCCGCCGCGCCCTCCTGATCAGCCTGGCCGGTCTCGGGCTGACCGCCGCCCTGCAAGCCGCCGTCGTGGCACTGTCCGGATCCGGTCGCGCTCCTCGGCGACACCCTGCACAACGTCGCCGACGCGCTCACCGCGGTCCCCCTGCTCATCGCCTTCACCGTGGCGCGCCGCCCGGCCACCGCCCGGTTCACCTACGGCTACGGCCGCGCCGAGGACCTCGCCGGCCTCGCCGTCCTCGCGATGATCGCCCTGTCGAGTGCGCTCGCCGGCTGGGCCGCGATCGACCGCCTCCTGCACCCCCAGCGTGTCGACCATCTGGGAGCGGTCGCCGCGGCCGGGCTCGTCGGCTTCCTCGGCAACGAGATCGTCGCCCGCTACCGCATCAGGGTCGGCCATCAGATCGGCTCCGCCGCCCTCGTCGCCGACGGCCTACACGCCCGCACCGACGGTCTCACCAGCCTCGCGGTGCTCCTCGGCGCCGCCGGTGTCGCGGTGGGCTGGCACTGGGCCGACCCCGCCATCGGCCTGGCGATCCTCGGCGTCCTACGCTCCGCCGCCCGCGTCGTCGGGGCCCGGCTCATGGACGCCGTCGACCCCGCCGTGGTCGCCGAAGCCACCAGGGCACTCCTGCATACCGAGGGCATCGAGGCCGTCCGCGAGCTGCGGCTGCGCTGGATCGGCCACACCCTGTGCGCCGAAGCCGACGTCACCGTCGATGCGCACCTGACCCTGACCGCCGCTCACGACCTCGCCCACGCCGCCGAAGCCCACCTGCTACGCCGCATCCGCCGCCACCATCCACACCAGCCCCGCCCACCACCACGACGGTCCCCTAAGCCGCAATGCCGATCACACTCGATCACGGTGCCGCCGAAGCGGTGCTCAGTGCCCCGTGCTCAACTCAGTGCCCCATGCTCAGCCCGGTGCCCCGTGCTCAACTCAGTGCCCCATGCTCAGCCCGGTGCCCCGTGCTCAACTCAGTGCCCCATGCTCAGCCCGCCGTCCACGGGGATCAGCGCACCGTTGATGTAACCGGCCTGCGGGGAGGCGAGGAAGGCGACGAGGGCTGCGACGTCCTCGGCTTCACCCATGCGGCCACCGGGGACGCTGGCGGTGAGCTGCTCCCGCTGCGCCTCGGTCAGCGCGTCGGTCATGTCGGTCCGGATCGGCCCCGGAGCGACCACATTCGAGGTGATGTTGCGCGGAGCCAGCTCGCGGGCGAGGGAACGGGCGAAGCCGATCAGGCCGGCCTTGGACGCCGCGTAGTTGGACTGGCCGGGGCCGCCGACGGAGGCGACGACGGAGGAGATGAAGATGAGCCGACCCCGGCGCAGCCGCATCATCGGCCGGGAGGCACGCTTGGCCACCCGGTAGGCGCCGAGCAGGTTCGTGTCCACGACCTCCTGGAACGCGTCCTCGCTCATCGTCGCCAGCAGGGTGTCCCGCACGATGCCGGCGTTGGACACCACGATCTCCACCGGCCCGAGCTCGGCTTCGACCTCCATGAACGCCTTGTCGACGCTCTCGCTGTTGGCGACGTCCAGACGGACGCCCAGCATCCCCTCGGGGGCGGTGCCCCCGCGGCTGGCGACCGCGACCCGCTCACCCGCGGCCGCCAGGGCGGCGGCGCAGGCGGCGCCGATCCCCCGATTACCACCTGTTACCAGTGCGACACGACCCTCATTTGCGCCCATGGGTCGGATGGTAGCGGCCACCGCGTCGAATCCCGGTGTCCGCCGACGATGACGCCTCAACCGCCGACCGGCATCGGCTTGGCCACCCTCGCGATCCTCCCTGGTGCCGCCCCGAACCGGTCACGCGAACCGGTCACGCGAGCGGGATGGTCGACACAGGTGGAACGATCCGGGCGGGATGGTCGCTCGGGCGGGACGATCCGGGGGGACGATGCGCGCATGCGTCTGATGATCCGAGTTCAGCCGGGCGCCGGGCGGACCGCGGTGGGCGGCCGGCGCGAGGACCCGCTGCACGGCCCGCTGCTGGTCGTCCGGGTCACCGAGCCGGCCGTTGACGGCCGGGCCACCGAAGCCGCCCTGCGGGCCCTGTGCGCGGCACTGCGGGTGCGCCGGGGAGACGTCCGGCTGGTCCGCGGCGCGACCAGCCGAGTCAAGGCCGTCGAGGTCGAGGTGGCACCGGTCGACGAGCCCGCGCTCCGGATCCGGATCGACGAGCTCGGCCGGGACGGCTGACCGCCGGGGCGGCAGTCCTGGCACGGCAGTCCCGCCGCGACAGTCCTGGCACGGCAGTCCCGGCATCACCGGGCTGACGCACGACGGCCAACGCCACCGCGATGGAACGCGGATGCTGAAATGGTACGGCCACCGTGGTGAAGGTGGGATACCGACGCGGACACACCATGTGACGGCGGCGGGCACCGCCGATCCGGCCGGCGGCGCAACCTCCGACCGGCACCGCACCACCGCACGTCCGGACTTTGGGAGGTCGGAGTCGTGGGACGTAGGCCGGTCATGCGCAGGCCCGATGTCAGACCGGTGGAGGCGGCGCACACGCGCTCCGGCCGGGGGGAAATGATCATTACGCCAGACGGCGCCGCGGGGCCGGTCCCGGCCCGGTCCGTGGATCCGCCCGCGCCGGGGACCGACGGCCGGGTCACACACGACGACCAGACCGACGACCGGGCCCGCGAACACCGGGTCACCCACGAACACCGGGTCACCCGCGACGACCGGGCCGAGGGCGGTCCGCCGGGAGCCGCCAGCCCCCGACCGGACCGACGAACGGAGACGACGTCGTGGGAACCCAGACCTCGCCGGCCGCGGCCCAGGCCATCCCCGGGCCCCCAGACCCGGCCATGCCGGGGCCGCCCGGTGGCGTACTCGACCTCGCCGCGCTGGCCGCCGTGGAACGGCGGCTGCGGAGCGTCGCGGCCCGGATCATCGACGGGGACGAACGCGCCGGGCAGCGGTCCGCGGTCGCCGCCGAGTCGGAACGGGCGGCCGTGGCCTCGGTGTCGAGCATCGCCACGGTACTGTGGTTCGACGCTCTGCGCGCCGAGGACCGCGTCAGTGTGACTCCACGCGCCGCCCCGCTGATCCATGCCGTCCATCACGTCCTGGCGCACGCCAGGCCGACGGCTGAGGAAACGACGGCCGAGGAGACGGCGGCCGCATCACCCGTCCCCGCCGTCTACCGGCTCCCCCAGGCCCGGCCGGGTGAGATCCGTCCGAACGGGGTCCGTTCCGGGCCCGATGGTCGGCCGTTGCGTGCCCTCGGCGCCGGCAACATCGGACCGAGCGGGACGGTCTGGGCGGCGTTGGCCCGCCGTTATGCCGGGGAACGCTTCGACCGGACTCCCCAGGGTCGGCAAATCTGTCTGATCGACTACTCCGAGCTGCACGACCCGACCGTCTGGGAAACAATCACCGATGAGCGGATCGCCCATCTCGGCGAGCTGTTCTGGGTGGTGACGGTGTCCGGCTCCGCGCCGGCCGGACCGGTCGGCGGCATCGGCAAGCCCGCCCGCGCGGCGCGCATGTTCGAAGCCGCCGGTTGGCAGGTGCTCACCGTCCGATACGGACGCGTCCTCGAGGCGCTCTTCCGGGCCCCCGGCGGTCACGCGCTTCGCAACCGCCTCGACCAGCTCCCGATGGGCGAGTACCGCGCGCTGCTGCAGGCCCACGGAGCCGACCTGCGCCGCCGCCTCGCCGGGCCCGGCGCGTCCGGCGCCGGCATCAGCCGCCTGCTGGACACCCTTACCGATGACGAGATCCATGCCTGCCTGCGCGATCTCGGTGGCCACGACCTCCCCCTGCTGATCGACGCCTTCGATGAAGTCGCGGCGGACCGGCCCACGGTCCTGTTCGCCTACACCAGCGACGAGCTCGCCCGAGAGGAGCGCTCCCACGGCGAACAGATCCACAGCGAACAGATCCACAGCGGACGGACCGCCGACCACGCGTCCGCGGCCCCGTCCGCCGGACCGGGCACGGCGCCGGCCGCCGGCGGTGGCACCCGCCCGGCTCTCCCGCCGGGAGACGACGCCGCGGCCCACCGCCTCGCCCAGCACGTCGCCGGTTACCTGGACCGGGTGCCGGTGCCGCTCGGCGCGGCCCCACCCGTGCCGACCGACTCCGACCACCGCTTCCCGGCATGGATCTCCACCCAGGAGGCGTTCGGCGAGATGCTGCGGGACCTACCCCGGCTCGCGCCCCAGGCGGCCGCCGCGGTGCTGACCATCAGCACGCGCAACGCCGACCCCGTCCTCGCCGGCTGGCTGGCCGCGGCGGACCGGACCGACGGGGACCAACCGGGCCGGCATGTGGCCGGAGGCCTGTCGGCCACGGCCTTCGGCGGGGTGCTGGCCTCACTGGGAGTGGCCTGGAGCCGCCAGGGTCTGCCGCTGCTGCCCGTCGGAGTCGCCGACGAGGTGGCGGTCGGACGGGTACTGCCCGGCTGGATGGCCGGCGCCACCGCGGACGCCCGATCGATGCTCGCCGTGGCGGACACCGGTCTCGACCCGGTCGTCCGCAACCTGGCCTGGAACGGTGGCAACGTCGTCCCCGCCCCGGTGGCCGCGACGTGGGAACCGGCCTTCGCGCACGATCTCGCCTGGTGCCTGCTGGCCGGCCTCGGCGGGCTGGCCCGCCTCGACGGCACCTCCTGCGTGATCCGGCTCTCCGCCCGCCCGGTCGATCAGCGCCTCGCCGAGGTCCCCGTGGACGCGCTGGAACGGCACCGACGCCGGGCCCTGGTCCTCGCCGGAGGGTACCGGCTCCACGAGGGCGGCCCCGACGCCGCGCTCACCCTTGTCGGGATGGGTACGGTCATGCCGGAGGTGCTGCACGCCGCGGCGGAGCTACGCGCCGGCCTCGGCCGAGAGATCACGGTCGTGTGCGTGACCTCCCCGAACGCGATGTTCCACGCGCTGCAGGCCCGGCGCGGGTTGGCCGAGGGTTCCGACGCCCTGCTCACCGAGGTGTTCCCCGCGGACCGGCGCACCCCGATCGTAACGGTGGTCGACGGGGACCCCCGTGCCCTGAGTTTCCTCGCCGGCGTCCACGGAGATCCCATCTCCGCCCTCGGTTCGAGCGCGCCACTGCCGGAGGCCTCCGGGCCGCCGGGAGGGCCGCCGGGGGACACCGACCCGGGCTCATCGACCTCCGGCGCCGCCGGCCACGCCGGCAGCGGCAACCTCGCCCGGCGGGACACGGCCTCGTCGCGGGACCGCCGTCGCCGCCCACCGGTGGAGCTGGACACGATCGTCGGAACGGCACTGGACCTGCTGGACGAGACAGCCGGCTGATCCGGGCCAGACCCACCACACCCGGGCCCCGGGACCCCGGCCGCGCCCTGACCCCGACGGCCAGCTGCGCCCTGCCCCCGACGGCCAGCCGCGCTCAGACCCCGACGGCGTGCACGCCGCCGTCGACGTGGACGATCTCGCCGGTGGTGGCCGGGAACCAGTCCGAGAGCAGCGCCACGCAGGCCTGGGCGGCCGGCGCAGTGTCGTGGACGCTCCAGCCAAGCGGCGCCCGGCCGTCCCAGATCTCCTCGAACTGGCTGAAGCCCGGGATGCTCTTGGCCGCCATGGTCCGCAGCGGGCCGGCCGCGACGAGGTTCACCCGCACGCCCCGGGATCCCAGATCACGGGCGAGGTAGCGGGTGGCGGAGGCGAGGCCGGCCTTCGCCACGCCCATCCAGTCGTACGACGGCCAGGCGACGGACGCGTCGAAGTCCAGGCCGACGATCGACGCCTTCTCAGCGAACAACGGTAGGGCGGCCCGGGTGAGCGACGCCAGCGACCAGGTGGAGATCTGCAGGGCGGTGCCGACCTCGGACCAGGCCGCCTCGACGAACGGCTTCCCACCGAGCACCGATTCGGGTGCGAACCCGATCGCGTGCAGCACGCCGTCCAGGCCGTCGACATGTTCGAGCACCTGCCCGGCCAGCCCCGCGAGATGCTCTTCGTCGGTGACGTCCAACTCGACGACGGGCGCCGGGGTGGGCAGTCTCTTGGCGATGCGGCGGGTCAGCGACAGCCCCCGCCCGAATCCGCTGAGGACCACCGCCGCACCCTGCTCCTGGGCGATGCGGGCGACGCTGAATGCGATCGAGGCTTCCGTGAGAACCCCGGTGACGAGAACGCGCTTACCTTCGAGAAGTCCGCTCATGGGCTGCATACTCCCAAACATCGCCGTCCCGGTAACGACACCGCCGCCGGGAAGTCGCCCCCGCCGTCAGCGGCGGGTGCCGTCGCCCGCCCACCGTTGCCCGCTCGGCGCTAGGGCGACCGGGCGGCCTGCAGCCGCCGAGCCGTGCGGATCACCGATTCGACGAACCGGGCCGCCAGCGGGCCGAGGACGGCCATCAGCAGCACGTAACAGGCGGCAAGCGGGCCCAGCCGGGGTTCGAGGCCGGCCGCCACCGCGAGGCCCGCGATGACGATCGAGAACTCGCCGCGTGCGACGAGGGCGGCCCCGGCCCGGAACCGGCCCATGGTCCCGATTCCCGCCGAGCGGGCGGCCCACCATCCCGTCATGACCTTTGTCGCGACTCCGGCGATCGCGAGCAGGGACCCGGTGAGCAGCGCCGGAGGGATCTCGGCGGGATCGGTCTGCATGCCGAAGAAGACGAAGAAGACCGCCGCGAACAGATCGCGCAGCGGCCGCAGGACCTCCTCGGCACCCTCGGCGACCGGTCCGGACAGGGCGATGCCGACGAGGAACGCACCCACCGCGGCCGACACCTGCATACGCTGGGCGACCCCGGCGACGAGCAGGGCCAGCCCCAGGGCCCGGAGCAGCAGGATCTCGTCGTTGCGGTGGGCCTTCGGGTTGAAGACCAGCCGGGTGACCTTCTCGCTGTGCCGCAGCGCGATGTAGAGCACCGCCACCAGGACTCCGAGCGCGATCGCCACGGTCAGCGATCCGCGCACGAACGTGTGATGGGCCAGCAACGCGGTGAGAACCGGCAGGTACACCGCCATGGCGAGGTCCTCGAGCACGAGGACGGACAGGACGACTGGCGTCTCCCGGTTACCGAGCCGCCCGAGGTCCCCCAGCACCTTCGCGATGATCCCCGAGGAGGAGATGGCCGTCACCCCACCCAGGACGACCGCCGCCGTCGGGCCCCAGCCGAGGAGGAACGCGGCGACGACCCCGGGAGTGGCGTTGAGCGCCAGGTCGAGCACCCCGGCCGGCGCCTGTCTGCGCAGCCCGGACAGCAGCTCGTCGGCGGTGTACTCCAGACCGAGGGTAAGCAGCAGGAGGACGACCCCGATCTCCGCGCCGACCCCGATGAACTCCTCGCTGCCACCGAGCGGCAGCAGGCCACCCCGGCCGAACGCCAGCCCACCCACCAGGTACAGGGGAATCGGTGAGACACTGATGCGCAGCGCGAGGTGCCCGAGGACTCCTAGGCAAAACAGAATCCCGCCGAGCTCGAGGAAGGTCGTCGCGGTGGAGTGCACGCGGTCCCGACTGCCCTCCCTGCCCGTGTCAGCCGTTGCGGAGCAACATACCGACGGATGCGGTGTTCTCCGGCGTACCGACGACAACAACGACGTCTCCGGCCTCGAACCGGAAGTCCGGCCGCGGGGAGGCGAGCACCTGCTGGTCGCGGACGACCGCGACGATGGAGGCGCCGGTGCGGGTGCGGGCCTGGGTATCCCCGAGCTCGCGGCCCACGTAGGGCGAGCCGGGCAGGATCGCGATCTGCTCACCGACGAGCCCGGCGAAGGCACGGTTGAGGTCAGCGAGCTTCTCGACGATGCGCGGGGCACCGAGCAGCTCGGAGAGCACGTCGCTCTCCTCCGGCGTCAGCGCGATGGACTCACGCGAGGCGTCCGGGTCGTCCGCATCATAGATCACGAGGTCCCGGCGCCCGTGATGGTGGGACACGACTCCGAGCCGGCGGCCGTTGCGCGTCGCGAAGTCGTGCCGCAGCCCGATGCCAGGCAGCGCGGTCTCCTCGATCTCCACAGCAACCTCTCCGGCGCTCCGATAGCCTGCCTTCCCAGGAAGGCCCAAGTGACCAGCCCCATCACACAATAGTCAACCAGCCGCAACCGCGCCTCGTTCT
>NZ_CDWTNB010000173.1:0-8456 GCF_977947065.1 Frankia sp. CgJB1 | reverse complement strand
ACATAGGGCTATCGCCCCCCGAAGCGGGCGGGCAGGCCGGTCGAACGAGTCGGCAGGGAAGGCGGTCACGGCCGCACGTGCGGCCCGCCGACCTGCGCCGGGGCACGCGGGCGGTGCGGCGCCGGGCCCCCGCGGCACGCGGCCTCACCCGGCGGCGTCGACCCCGCCAGAGCTACCACCGCCGGGCGTCACCCACGACGCCCGATACCACTGGCTACCGGCCCGCCGGTTACCGGACGGCCGGCTACGGACCGCCGTTACTGGCCGCCCTTCTGGACATAGCCCTTCACGAACTCCTCGGCGTTCTCCTCTAGGACGTCGTCGATCTCGTCGAGCAGGGAATCGACGTCCTCGGAGAGCTTCTCGTGCCGCTCCTTGAGGTCGGAGGCACTCGTGTCCTCGGTCGCGACGTCGTCGATCTCCTCCGCCCGACGGTCCGCGTGTTGCTGCCCGCCGCCGCTGTCCCTGGTGGCCATGAAGCCCTCCTTCGATCGCCTGGCGCGACACTATCCCGCCCCACCGACACCATCCGTTCGATCGGTGAGAGGTCCACTCCATCACGAACCGGCCGTTCCGTCGCGACGTCCGCCCAGGGCGCAACGTGAACCCCCTGCCAGGGATCCGGCGCCGGCTCTCAGCGGCCGGCGAGCGCGTCCACCAGATCACTCGCCGTGGGGCAGCGGGTGAGCAGCTCGCCCACGTGCGCCTTCGTGCCGCGCAGCGGCTCCAGCGTCGGCACCCGCTGCAACGAGTCCCGACCGATGTCGAAGATGACCGAGTCCCAGGACGCGGCGGCGACCTGCTGCGGGTAGAGCGCGAGGCAGCGGCCCCGGAAGAAGGCGCGGGTGTCCTCGGGAGGCTCGGTCATCGCCCGGGTGACCTCCTCCTCGCTGACGACGAGATCGAACCGGCCCCGGGCCACCAGGCGGTTGTAGAGGCCCTTGTCCGGACGGACGTCGTGGTACTGCAGGTCGACGAGCTCCAGCCGCGGCGAGTCCCAGGCCAGGCCGTCCCGCGACCGGTAGCCCTCCAGGATCGACAGCTTCGCGACCCAGTCGAGCTCGCGGACACAGCTCATCGGGTCGACCTCGAGGCGGCCGAGGATCGACTCCCAGCGGGAGAGCATGTCGGCGGTCTGGCCGTCGACGTCGGCACCGAACCGGTCCTCGACGTACTTGCGGGCCTGCTCGAAGTACTCCATCTGCAGTTGCACCGCGGTCATCCGACGACCGTCGCGCAGAGTCACCAGATGCTTGAGGGACGGATCGTGCGAGATCGCCCGCAGCGCCGCCACGGGCCCGTCCACCGACAGGTCCGCGGTGAACCAGCCGTCCTCGATCATCGCGAGGACCAGGGAGGTCGTTCCCACCTTCAGGTAGGTGGCGACCTCGCTCATGTTCGCGTCGCCGATGATGACGTGCAGCCTGCGGTACTTCTCCGGGTCGGCGTGCGGCTCGTCCCGGGTGTTGATGATGGGCCGCTTCAGCGTGGTCTCGAGCCCCACCTCGACCTCGAAGAAGTCGGCCCGCTGGCTGATCTGGAACCCCGGCTCCCGGCCGTCGATGCCGATCCCGACCCGCCCGGCCCCGCAGACGACCTGACGGGAGACGAAGAACGGGGTGAGGTTGCGGACGATCTCCCCGAAGGGCGTCGACCGTGCCATCAGGTAGTTCTCATGGCATCCGTACGAGACGCCCTTGTTGTCGGTGTTGTTCTTGTAGAGATAGACCGGCTTGGAGCCGGGCACAGACAACGCCCGGCGGGCGGCCTCGGCCATCACCCGCTCCCCGGCCTTGTCCCACAGCACGACGTCGCGAGGGTTGGTGACCTCGGGCGAGGAGAACTCCGGGTGCGCATGATCGACATAGAGCCGCGCCCCGCTGGTCAGGATGACGTTGGCCAGGCCGAGATCGTCCTCGTTGGCCGGGGCGCTCGGATCGACCGCCGGCTCGCGGGGCAGTTCGAAGCCCCGGGCGTCGCGCAGCGGTGACTCTTCCTCGAAGTCCCACCGGGCGCGGCTGCCCGACGCCGACGTTCGACTGGCATACGAGTTCACCACCAACGACGAGGCCAACATCTGATTGGTGTTCGGCTGACCGGGCACCGATACGCCGTACTCGGTCTCGATCCCCATGATCCGGCGCGCGCTCACTCTGCAAGCGTAGGTGCTGCACGGGCGGTCGGTTGGCCGGACGTCTGCCTTGTTTGCTCTGGGCCGCTCGGGATGACACGTCCGCTGCCACGCCTATCGTCAGAATTCGGTGGCGGCACGGTAGTCCGACCGACCGGCGTTCACCGAGGATGCGGGCGGGGGGATACACCCAGGGGTGCCAGTGCCGCAATGCCCAGAGCAACGCCGCCCAGAGCATCGCCGTGGGCCCCGGGGCCAAACGGCCCCGGGGCCCACGGCGATGGCTCGGGTCCCGCCGTCGGGCGGGCCCCGAGCCCCTTACAGGTACCGGCCGTTACAGGTACTGCGACCGTTACAGATACTGGCCGGTGTTCGCGATCGTGTCGATCGAACGGCCGGCCTCGGTACCCTTCGTTCCGGTGACAAGCGTGCGGATGTAGACGATCCGCTCACCCTTCTTGCCGGAGATCCGGGCCCAGTCGTCCGGGTTGGTCGTGTTCGGGAGGTCCTCGTTCTCCTTGAACTCGTCCATGCAGGCGGCGAGCAGGTACTGCATGCGCAGCCCCTTCTGCCCGCCCTCGATGTGCTCCTTGACCGCCATCTTCTTGGCCCGGGCGACGATGTTCTCGATCATCGCACCGGAGTTGAAGTCCTTGAAGTACAGGACCTCCTTGTCGCCGTTGGCGTAGGTCACCTCGAGGAAGCGGTTCTCCTCGCTCTCCGCGTACATCCGCTCGACCACGCGCTGGATCATGGCCTGAACAGTCGCCTCCCGGTTACCGCCGAACTCGGCCAGGTCATCCGGGTAGAGCGGCAGCTCCGGCACGACGTACTTGGCGAAGATGTCCCGAGCCGCCTCGGCGTCGGGCCGCTCCACCTTGATCTTCACGTCGAGCCGACCCGGCCGCAGGATCGCCGGATCAATCATGTCCTCGCGGTTGGACGCGCCGATCACGATGACGTTCTCAAGCTGCTCGACGCCGTCGATCTCGCTGAGCAGCTGCGGGACGATCGTGTTCTCCACGTCCGAGGACACCCCCGAGCCACGGGTCCGGAAGATCGAGTCCATCTCGTCGAAGAACACGATCACCGGCATCCCCTCGGACGCCTTCTCGCGCGCCCGCTGGAACACCAGCCGGATCTGCCGCTCGGTCTCGCCGACGAACTTGTTGAGCAGCTCGGGACCCTTGATGTTCAGAAAAAACGCCCGACCGGTGCCCTGGCCGGTCTTCGCCTCGACCTTCTTGGCCAGCGAATTGGCGACCGCCTTGGCGATCAGCGTCTTGCCGCAGCCGGGCGGACCGTAGAGCAGCACACCCTTCGGTGGCTTGAGCTGATGCTCCCGGTAGAGCTCCTTGTACAGAAACGGCAGCTCGACCGAGTCCCGGATCGACTCGATCTGGCTCTTCAGGCCGCCGATCTGTTCGTAGCCGATGTCGGGAACCTCTTCGAGGACGAGCTCCTCGACCTCGGACTTGGGAATCCGCTCGAAGGCGTAGCCGGAACGGGATTCGATCAACAACGAGTCCCCGGACCGGATCGGTCCGTCGAGCAGCGGCTGGGCCAGCATGACCACCCGCTCCTCGTCGGTGTGACCGAGCACCAGCGCCCGGTCCCCGCCCTCGAGGACCTCTTTGAGTAGGACGATCTCACCCTGCCGCTCGAACGCGCGCGTCTCGACCACGTTCAGCGCCTCGTTGAGCATGACCTCCTGGCCGGGCAAGAGATCACTGATGTTGACGCTCGGCGACACGGTCACCCGGAGCTTTCTGCCCTGAGTGAACACGTCGACGGTGCCGTCGTCGTAGGAGGAGACAAAGATCCCGTAGCCGCTGGGCGGCTGCGCGAGCCTGTCGACCTCCTCCTTCAGGGTGACGATCTGGTCTCGCGCCTCGCGGAGGGTCGCGACGAGCCTGTCGTTCTGTCCCGTGACAGCCGACAACTCCGCCTGGATCTCCGCGAGCCGTTCCTCCAGCACCCTGAGCTGCCTGGGCGCTTCGGACAACCTACGCCGCAGCATGGCCACTTCCTCTTCCAGGAAGGCGACCTGCGTCGTGAGCTCGTGTGTTTCCTTCTCGTACGCCGACCGCCGTGATTCGGCATCACCTGGACGACCCGTGCTCCCACCGGAGCCAGAGCCCGAACGGAGACCGGACACTGCGCCTCCACCTCCCCCGTGCTGACCGGGACGCACCCACACTACCGTTGTGACCGCCGCTGGCAGGCCGGTCGGGCAAGGACGATCCAGCTTTGCCGTAAACAGCGGGTTACGGTGCCATGCTGACAGAAGATCGGAGCCCTGTGGCAACTCCAGCGAAGCCGGGCGTTTCGGCAGACCTGCGGGTAAGGGTCGACCAAGATGCCTGCACCGGCGACGGTCTGTGCGTGCAGCTCGCTCCCGCCGTCTTCGAGTTCGACGTCGACGGCCTGGCCTACGTCAAGGACAGCGCGGGCGAGCTGCAGATGCAGCCCGGCGCCTACGTCCCGGTGCCGCTGCCGCTCGTCGACGCGGTGGTCGACGCGGCCGACGAGTGCCCGGGGACGTGCATCTACGTGGAACGCCCCGACGGCACGCTGGAGGCCGGCGGGCCCGTCGGCTGACGACTGGCCCGCCCGGCCGGCACACTCGCGACCACGGCCTGCCCCATGGGACCCCATGGGATACGTCACATCGGCTGGATCGTCGCCGACCCTGGGTCGGCATCCCGGGACCGGTCGGTCTCGGACCCGGTCTCAGAGCTGGGCTCGGACCCGGGCTCGAGGACGGAGTTGAGGCCGATCGGCGCGCCTTTCGCCGGCCGGCGGCGGCGCACCGGAGGAGTGACCCCCTCGGCGAGGCGCCGCGCGGTCACCAGGAAACCGGTGTGGCCGACCATGCGGTGACCGGGCCGCACGGCCAGACCCTCGACATGCCAGTCCCGCATCATCGACTCCCACGCCGCGGGCTCCGTGAACGTGCCGTGCGCCCGTAGCGTCTCGACGATCCGGGAAAGCTGGGTGGTGGTAGCGACGTAGGCACAGACCACCCCGCCGGGCACCAGCGCCGCGCTGACGGCGTCAACGACCTCCCAGGGCGCGAGCATGTCGAGGACGGCCCGGTCGACGTCACGCTCGGTTGTCTCGGCCAGGTCCCCGACCAGCACGGTGTGGGCGGGATGCGGGCCGCCGAAGAACGCCTCGATGTTGCGCCGGGCAATCTCGGCGAAGTCCGCGCGCCGCTCGTAGGAGACCAGACGCCCGGAGTCGCCGATGGCACGCAGCAGCGAGCACGACAGCGCCCCGGACCCGACGCCGGCCTCCAGCACCCGGGCGCCCGGAAAAATGTCCGCATAGGTGACGATCTGCGCCGCATCCTTGGGGTACACCACGGTCGCCCCGCGCGGCATGGACAGCACGAAGTCGACGAGCAGCGGGCGCAGCGCCAGGTAGTCGGTGCCACCCCTGCTGGTGACGACGATCCCCTCCGGCCGGCCGAGCAGGGCGTCATGCTCGATGGCTCCCCGGTGAGTGTAAAATTGCCTGCCCGGTTCGAGGACGACGGTGTGCCGGCGCCCCTTGGGATCGGTCAGCTGCACCCGGTCGCCCTTGGTGAACAGGCCCCGGCGATGAGCGGCGCCGGTCGGGGGCGGAGCGTAACCGCCGGCCAGGGACGGCACCTCCCCCGGGGACACCGGCTCGTGGGGCGGGGCGCTCACCGGGACGCCACCATGCGGGCGGCGGCGGCCGGATCGATATGGGCGACGAGATCCACCATCGCGAGCACGCCGACCGGGCGGCCCGCCTGCTCCACGAGGTACTCCGACGCCGGCACCCGCTGCACAGCCGCCAGCAGGGCCTCGCCTTCCAGATCGGCGTCGAGGACCATGCCGGGCGAGATCACCCGACTCACTTCATCCACGGTCATCCAGGGTCTCCGATGCTCCGGCAGCGCGTCGACCGCGGAGCCATGCATGATCTTCAGGGGACTGCCGTCACGGTCGATCACCGCGACGGCGGTGGCGCCGACCTCCTGGGCTCGCCGCAGCGCCTCCGCCAGCGGGACGGCACCCTCGACGGGCAGCGTCCGGCGCGCAAGGCGGCCGGCGCACAGGCCGGGCAGCCGCTCCCGCACCTGCGCGGCGCGCAGCGACTGGTAGGCCGCGAACGCGAGGAAGCCCGCCAGGGCATAGGTGTACACCATGCCGATGCCGTCGGAGGTCGACGCACCCCAGACGACCAGGCCGGCGGCGACGACGAACCCGCCGTAGGCACCGGCCCGCAGCCCCCGCAGCTTGTCGCGCGTCAGGCCCCACACCGCGGCGACGACCACCCGTCCACCGTCCAGCGGGAGGCCGGGTGCCAGGTTGAAGAGGAACAACGCGATGTTGATGAGTCTGAGATCGTGCAGGACCGCGCCGGCATCGCTGGTGTCGTCGAGGCCGAGCAGGCCGAGGTGACAGCCGGCGGCCAGCACCCCGTTGACCGCCGGGCCGACGAAGGCGATCAGGAACTCGCGGCCGGCACTGCGGGGCTCCGGCTCGAACTCGGTGAACCCGGCGAAGCCGTGCAGGGTTACGGACCGCACGGTGTGACCGAACGCCAGCGCCGTCAGAGCGTGACCGATCTCGTGGGCGAGCAGGGAGGCCAGGAAGCCGATAGAGATCAATGAGGAGAGCGCGAGGATCCGCCCGTCGGACGCCAGCGGCAGCCGGTCGCGGATCGAGCCGGAGAGCAGGTAGGCGACGAGGACGGCAAAGACGATGGCGAACGGCGAGATGACGATGGGAACGCCGCGGATCCGCCCGACCAGCACGCCGGGGGGGCGCTCACTTGGAGCCTGCCCCGCCGGGCTCGCGCCGCCGTGGGCGCTCGAACCTGCGCCGCCCGAACCCGCGCCGCCGTGCTGATCCGCCATGGATCCGATGCTACGGACCATACTCCGACCCGTCGTCCGGGACCGAGTGGCAAAGATGTCGGTGGGGGGATCTAGGGTCCAGGACATGACCTCGACGCAGCGCTCTCCTGCCATCCCGGGACCGGTGGTGTCGGCCGCACCCCGGCCGTTGATTGGTTCACTGTCACCGTCGCGGGCGGCGGACTTCGTCAACTGTCCGTTGCGCTACCGGTTCCGGGTCGTCGACCGGCTCCCCGAGCCGCCGAGCGAGGCCGCGACCCGCGGGACTGTGGTGCACGCGGTCCTGGAGAAGCTGTTCGATCTCCCGGCGTCCCGGCGTACCCTGCAGGCCGCACGGGAGCTGGTCGAGCCGGCCTGGGATACGGTGCGCGCCCGCGAGCCGGCGGTCGATGCGCTGTTCGGTGGTCGCGACGAACTGGCGGCGTGGTTGGAGTCGGCCCGCGAACTGCTCGCCGGGTACTTCGCGCTGGAGGATCCGTCACGACTGGCGCCGGTGGCCCGCGAGCTGTACGTCGAGCACGTGCTCGACTCCGGCCTGCGGCTGCGGGGCTACCTGGACCGGCTCGACGAGGCGACCACGGCGCAGGGACCCGCCCTGCGGGTGGTCGACTACAAGACCGGCCGCTCGCCCGGTCCGGCGTTCGAGAGCTCGGCGATGTTCCAGATGAAGTTCTACGCCCTGCTGCTCTGGCGGATCCGTGGAGTGCTCCCGCGCGAGCTGCGGCTGTACTACCTCGGCGACCGCACCTGGCTGCGGGCCACCCCCGACGAGGCCGATCTGCGGGCCACCGAGCGGCGGATCGAGGCCCTGTGGGCGGCGATCGACCGCGCGCACCGCACCGGGGACTGGCGCGCCACCCCGAACAGACTGTGTTCCTGGTGCGACCATCAGGCTCGATGCCCAGCCTTCGGCGGCACCCCACCACCGCTACCGCAGCAGACATCCATGGTGCCGCTCGACGAGGCCGCCCCCACCGTCTGCGAGGCGGACGGCTGATGGCGGTCTCAGACCGGGCCCCGTCCGGACCCCGTTCCCCGCGGACAGCCCGTTTACGGTGCCGGCATCCTCGGCTCGCCGGCGGCGGTGGCTCCACCGGGCCTCCTCGGGGGCACGCCAGATCACCCGATTACCAAAAGTAATATCGATCGGATCTTCAGTACTGCCAGCGGTACAGTCGGCGACGGCGAGATGCCGATCATCGTTCGATCGTTGGGGAGATCGACCACGGTAGCCGAACGGCCGCCCCAGGTCAGTCGGGGCCGAGCGCAGGCAGGACAGGCACGACGTGTCGAGAGAGACACAGCGCGCCGCGAGGGAGAGGACATCACGATGGCCCGACGGACCGGATCGTCCCGAGGCGGGAAGCGGGGCGCGGTCGCGGGCAGCCCGCCCGGCCGGGAGGACCGCGGGTCGCGGCCCGGCGAGTACTG
>NZ_CDWTNB010000172.1:0-8539 GCF_977947065.1 Frankia sp. CgJB1 | reverse complement strand
GGAGGGCGGTCGCCGGGGCCGGGCGGTCCGCGGGCGGCGGCGTCCGGGGATGACGCCACGGAGGAGTACTCCGGGCCGCTGCTGTGGCTGCTGCCGTTGATCGGTGCCGCCCTGGCGGCGCTGCTGCTCGGGGCCTTGCTGCGCCCGTGGCGCCGGCGCTCGGGCCCTGGCCCGCCATGGTCCGCGGCCGAGCCGCCGACCATGGCGGACACCTCGGTCGGAGGAGACTGAGCCGGTGGGAACCCGCTTCTTTTACGACACCGAGTTCATCGAACGCACCGACACCGGTCATCACTGGCTCGATCTGGTCAGCATCGGAATCGTCAGCGAGGACGGCACACAGCGGTACTATGCCGTGTCGACCGAGTTCGATCCGTCGTGGGCCGTGCCCTGGGTCCGTCGCAACGTCATCGACCAGCTGCCGTCGCCGTCGGGCGAGGCGTGGAAGCCGCGAGCCCGAATCCGTGACGAGGTCGCCGCGCTGTTGACCGCGGGCGGTACCCCCGAGCTGTGGGCCTGGTACGGGGCCTATGACCACGTGGTGCTCTGCCAGCTCTTCGGTACGATGCCCGCCCTGCCCGCCCAGCTGCCCCGCTTCACCCGGGACCTGCGTCAGCTGTGGGAGGAAGTGGGCCGGCCGGTTCTTCCCGCACCGCCGCCCAACGCCCACGATGCGCTCGCTGACGCCTTGCACAACCTCGCCCGGTGGCGGGTTCTCGCCCCGCTGCGCGCCCAGGCCGCCGCCGTCTCGGACCCATCCCGATGAGTCACCCATCCCGATGAGTCGATGACGCGGCCGCGGCGGCCTATCGTCGCCACGCCACGTAACCACAATGTTGTCCTGAAGTACGGCCCTCCCGCTACGCTGCCGCCGGAGAAAGCGGTGTACGGTCAACGGGAGAACTCGGGATGAGGATCGGCGTACTGACCGGTGGCGGCGACTGCCCGGGACTCAACGCGGTGATCCGGGCCATCGTGCGCAAGGGAGAGAGCGTCTACGGCCACAGCTTCGTCGGGTACCGGGACGGCTGGCGGGGGCCGCTGGTCGGCGAGACGGTCCCTCTGGACATCGCGGCCGTGCGGGGGATCCTCCCGCGCGGCGGCACGATCCTCGGCTCCAGCCGCACGAATCCCTATGCCGCCGTGGACGGGCCCGCGCTGGTGCGCGAGCACCTCGCCGCCGCCGCGGTGGACGCGCTCATCGCGATCGGCGGGGAGGACACCCTGGGGGTGGCCGCCCAGCTGCACGTCGAGGGACTGCCCGTGGTCGGAGTGCCCAAGACTATCGACAACGACCTCTCCGCGACGGACTACACCTTCGGTTTCGACACCGCGGTCAATATCGCCACGGAGGCGATTGACCGGCTGCACACCACCGCGGAAAGCCATCACCGGGTGTTGATCGTTGAGGTTATGGGCCGCCATGCCGGGTGGATCGCCCTGCACAGCGGCATGGCGGGGGGAGCCAACGTCATTCTCATCCCGGAGCGGCCGTTCGATTTCGACAAGGTGTGCGCCTTCGTCGAGGCTCGATTTGCCACCCACTACGCGCCGATCATCGTCGCGGCCGAGGGCGCCGTCCCGATCACGGGCACCATGGTCGCCAGGGAGGGCGAGGTCGATGCCTTCGGGCATGTCCGCCTGCAGGGCATCGGGGCGGTCCTGGAGACCGAGATCCGCGCCCGCACTGGTCGTGACGCGCGTGCCACGGTGCTCGGGCATCTGCAGCGCGGTGGCACGCCCACGGCCTTCGACCGGTGGCTCGCGACGCGTTTCGGACTGCACGCCGTCGACGCCGTGCACGAAGGCGACTTCGGGGTGATGGTCGCCCTGCACGGCACCCGCATCGACCGGGTTCCGCTGCAGGATGCGACCCGTGCGCTCAAGACGGTGCCCGAGGAGCTCTACCACGAGGCCGAGATCTTCTTCGGCTGACCCGGCTGACCAGGGAAGGGGCGGGCCGTCGGGCCGGACCCGGTCCGGGAGCCAGGGCTGGGTGCCGATTCCCGGGCGGATGCCTGTCCGAAGGAAGATGCCGATTCCCCGGAAAAATGTCGGGCGATGGTGACCGCCCGAACTCGACTGGGCCCGTACCCTGGTGTCGTGAGCGTACTGGATCTTTGGCGGACCCTTCCGGCCAAGCAGCAGCCGTCCTGGCCTGACCCGGCAGAGTTGAGAGCCGCCTACGACCAGCTTGCGGCCCTCCCCCCGCTGGTCACCGCGCCCGAGGTTCGGTCCCTGACCGACCGTCTCGCGCTGGTTGCTCGGGGCGAGGCGTTCCTGTTGCAGGGCGGTGACTGCGCCGAGACCTTCGTGGCGAACACCGCCGACAAGATTCGGGACAAGGTCAAGACGCTGCTGCAGATGGCGGTCGTCCTCACCTATGGCGCGAGCACGCCGGTGGTGAAGGTCGCCCGCATCGCCGGGCAGTACGCCAAGCCGCGGTCCGCGGACATCGAGGCCAGCACCGGGCTGCCCTCCTACCGGGGCGACGCCGTCAACGACATCGCGCCCACGGCCGCCGCGCGGCGGCCCGATCCGATGCGGATGGTCGCCGCCTACCATCAGAGCGCAGTCGCGCTGAACCTCGTGCGGGCCTTCGCCACCGGCGGTTTCGCCGACCTGTCGAAGGTCCACGAGTGGAACAAGGCGTTCGTGCGGGATTCCGCGGCGGGTCGCCGCTACGAGGTGATGGCGACGGACATCGAGCGTGCCCTCGCCTTCATGGCCGCCTGTGGCATCGACCTCGATCGGACCGCCGCGCTGAGCGGGGTCGAGCTGTTCACGAGTCACGAGGGCCTTCTGCTGGAGTATGAGCGTGCTCTGACCCGGATCGAGGACGCCACCGGCGATCCGTACGACCTGTCCGCCCACATGATCTGGATCGGCGAGCGGACCCGGGACCTCGACGGTGCCCATGTCAACCTGCTGTCCCGGGTGGGCAATCCGATCGGCTGCAAGATCGGGCCGAAGGCTGGCCCGGACGAGGTCCTCGAGCTTGCCGAGCGGCTCAACCCCGACCATGTCCCCGGCCGGCTCACCCTGATCTCCCGGATGGGGGCGAAGCGGGTCCGGGACACGTTGCCCTCGATCATCGAGAAGGTCAACGCTGCCGGGCCGCCCGTGGTGTGGTCGTGCGATCCGATGCACGGCAACACCCGTGACGTGAGCGGCGTCAAGACGCGCCACTTCGATGATGTCCTCGACGAGGTCTTCGGCTTCTTCGAGGTCCACAAGGCGTTGGGCACCCACCCCGGTGGCCTGCACATCGAGCTGACCGGGGAGAACGTCACCGAGTGCCTCGGTGGGGCCGAACTCATCGGGGAAGACGACCTCGGCGGCCGTTACGAGACCGCCTGCGACCCACGTCTGAACACCGGGCAGGCGCTGGAACTGGCCTTCCTCGTCGCCGAGATGCTGCAGAACACCCGGGGAGAACGCGGCGCCGTGGCCCTCGTGGGCTAACGGGATCCCGGCGTCGGCACCCCGTCCGGGGGGCTCTGCGGCGAGGGCGCGCCTACCGTGGTCGGCGTGGCATCGGAGGGGGTCGTGTCGTCTGCCGGGGTCGTGGCGGGAGCCGCGTCGGTGCCCCGCCTGCCGGGCGGGTTGGCTGATTCGGTGATGATCAGCTCTGGTGAGGCGGGGACCGACGCCGATGACGGTGCCGGGGTTGTGGCGGGAGCCAGGGCCAGGGTCGGGGCGGTGGTCGGGGTGGTCGTTCCGCTCGTGGCACCACCCGGCGCCGGGCTCGGGGGCCCTGGCGAGCCGGTGTCGGCGCCGCTGGGGGTGGGAGTGCTGAGGGTGGGAGTGCTGAGGGCGGGCGCGGCGGTGGCCCCGGTCGCCGTGGGCCGAGGTACGGAGAGCAGCGGCGCCACGTAGGGCGGGGTGGTGAGCGCGTCACCGGCCGGCACGATCGGAGAGATCGGGCGGACAGGTGAGGGGGCTTGGACCGGCGCTGGTGCCCGCGGGCCAAGCCTGCGCCTGACGTCGTCGATGAGATCCAGAGCCGCATGCGCCGGTCCGACCGAGCCCACGGGAAGCGATCTCAGCAGGTTCTTCAGCCCGCGGGACTGCTCGGTGGTGAAGGCGTTCACCGTGGTCCAGGCGTCCGCGTCCCCGGCGGCGACCTGGGCCAGCAGCACCTGCGTGCCGGCGTGTGCCTCGGCGAGCCAGTCCCGCAGCAGCGAGTTGACCAGCTCGGGGTCGGGGCGGTCCCCGTTGCCGGGGCCGGGCGGGCCGCCCGGCGCGTTGGGGCCATCGGATCTGCCGGCACTGCCGGGGACGGCGGGCGTGCGGGGACCGGGAGACCACGTCCCCGCAGCGGGTGACACCGCAGCAGGTGACATCGCGATGGCCGGTGGTGCGGCGATGGCCGTGGGGTTCACCACCGGCACCCGGAGGCTCGTCTCCGGGGCGCCGGCACCGGTTTCCGGGGCGATTACCCCGCTGTCATTCACCGTGATCGTGCGCAGTTCGCTCATCCGCGTGCCGGCCATGCCCAGCCGGGTCTTCGCCCGCTCGACCGGATCGCGGACTAGCGACACCTGGAGGTCTTCGACCTGTCGTTTGACGCCGTACAGGGTGTCGCCGGGCAGCGCGTCTCCCGAGCTGACCGCGAGGGCCGCCGTGGTGACGGCGGCGGTGAGTGCTCCGGCCAGCAGCGGTCGAGCGGCCCGGGCCATCCTGCCCCGGCCGGAGACACCGGAGGCGGAGACACCGGAGGCACCGGTCCGGCGTACCCACCGCGCGTCGACCGGGTCGTTTCCCGGCAGTTCATGATCGACGCTCTCGGGAGACGCGCGTGTGGGACGGGTTCTCGTGGGACGGGCCTCGGTCTCGTGGCTCCTCACGGAGGTGCCGGGGAAACCGGCGGCGGGGGAACGGACGGGATCGCACGCCGGGGAGCCGATGACGGCGGCGAACAGCTGTCCGCGCAGGGCGGCGCGCCGTGCCGGATGCAGCCGCGGCGACGGCAGGTCCCGGAGGGCCGCCACCGTGTCGATCAGCCGCACGTCGGTCTCGTCGTGCGGGGGGCGCTGTCCGTCCAGCAGGTCGGCGACCCGCTCAGCCCCCCGCCCACCGCCGGCCATGCCCCGCCACCACGACCCCCGCCACCACTGAGACGTCGGCCGCCGCGAGCCGGCGGGCCACCGGCCACGACCACGCGCTGCCTTCACGCCGTCGTCCCCCCGGGGAACCGGTCGCGGATCTCTCGCCCGCCGCACGATTCGTCGCACAATGTGATCAACCTGGTGGGGGATGGCGGCTCAGCCGAGGGGGTCCCACGTTGTGTTGACGTGCACGGTACTTCCTTTTTCGATTTTGGCCCCGGCCTGGGCGGACTGCGACGTCACCCGGTCGCCCGGCCCGCCGATCCAGCCGATACGGTCGATCTGCAACCCCCGGCGCCGCAGGATGTTCTCGGCTTCTCGGTAGCTCTTCCCGACCACGTTCGGCACGGGGACCTGGATCCCGCTGCCGTCGCCCCCGGAACCGTCGTCGTCGTCGAACCTGCCGGCCTCGGCCACGGTGAGGGTGACGGTGCCGCCGGGTGAGATCGGCTGCCCCACGTCGGGAGAGACCCCGAAGACCTGACCGGGCTGCACGGCGTCGTTCACGGCACCGATACGCTGCACCATGAGGCCGATGTTCAGGCCGACGAGCTCGGCCCTGGCCTCCTCGAACGACTTGCCGATGATGTCGGCCGGCACCGGCTTCGCCGCGGGGCCCGTCGAAGTGATCACGACGACCTTGTCCTTCGGCTTGAGTGCGGTGCCGGCCCCGGGGTTCGTACCGATCACATGGCCCGCCGGCACCGTGTCACTGGACTGTGGGCTCAGGCCGCCGAGGGTCAGGTTCACTTCGGCCAGCCGGGCCTTGGCTTGGGCCTCGGTGAGGTTCGCCAGGTCCGGCACGCGCACCGTCGCGGGCCCGGAGCTCAGCCGCAGGGTGATGAGCGCGCCCTTGTCGACCTTCGACCCGTCCTGGGGATTCTGCTGGGAGACGTGGCCGACCGGCACCGTGGCGCTGGTGACCGGGTCGAGGTAGGTGAACTGGAAGCCGGCGTCGCGCAGCATCTTCTCGGCGTCGGATCTGCTCAGGTTTGTCAGCAGCGGGACCTCGGTCCCTCCGCCGGACAGGGAACGGAACGCGAGGATCCCGAGCAGCAGGACCAGGACGGCCACGCCACCGACGACGACCGGGATGAGCCCCCGGGAGCGTGGCGATGCGGCGGCCCGTCGCCGCCCGCGCCCGCCACCACCCCCGAGATAGGCCGTAGCGGTCGGGGAGGTCGGGGAGGCGGATCGATAGAGCGCGCCGGTGCCTGGCTGGCCCGGCCCGGCACCGGCGAACGCGCGCTCCGCGGCGGCCCCCGCCCCGGCGCCCTGGGAGTCGTCGTAGTCCTCGGCCTGGAATGGCTGGGTGTACCCGGGATCCTGGGTGTACCCGGGATCCCGAGCCCCTGGAGGCCGCTCGGCCAACCCGATCCGTTCGATCTCGCCGGTGAACCCGCTCGGGTAGGCGTCCTGCGGGGGCAGGAACGGCTCGATGCGCCGCAGCTCCGCCAGCAGCGCCGCACCATCGGCCGGCCGGCGCGCCGGGTCGCGGGCGGTGGCCCGGAGAACAAGACCGTCCAGCTCGGCGGGAATGCCCTCGATCATGGTGGACGGCGCAGGGACGTCGCCGTGGACGGACTGGTAGGCCACCGACATCGGGGTGGCGCCGCTGTGCGGGAGCTGCCCGGTCAGGGATTCGAAGAGCACCACACCGGCGGCGTAGACGTCGCTGCGAGTGTCGGCGACGCCGTGGGTGACCTGCTCAGGGGCGAGGTACCCGACAGTGCCCATCACCACCCCGCCGGTGAGTGCCTGGGTGGGCTGGCTCACCGGACGGGCGAGGCCGAAGTCCGCGACCTTCACTTGGCCGTCGTCACCGAGCAGGATGTTCTCGGGCTTGATGTCGCGGTGGATGATGCCGGCGGCATGCGCGGCGCCGAGGGCTTCGATCACGGGCTCGATGATCTCGATGGCCTCGGCGACCGGGAGCCGGCCCCGGGCACCCAGGTGCTGGCGCAGCGACCGGCCGCGCACCAGCTCCATCACCAGGTAGTTGACCAGACCGGCGGGGATGTGGTCGGAGCCCTGGTCGAGGACGGAGACGACGCGCGGGGTGTTGAGCCGCGCCACGGCCTTGGCCTCGCGATGGAAACGGGTGACGAACTCCGGGTCGTGATTGAGAGTGGGATGCATGACCTTGAGAGCAACGAGCCGGTCCAGCCGGTTGTCGTGCGCGACGTACACCGTCGCCATCCCGCCGACGGCGAGCCGTTCCTGCGCCGTGTAGCGGCCGTCGAGAAGCCGACCTATGACGGGGTCGGCCACGGTGGCATCCACGAGGGAGAGTTTACGATCGTTGCCGAAGGATGCCGCTACCGGAGCCCCGCGAGGTTAACCCGGATACGCCGTTCGAGCGAGAAGTACCTCGTCGCGCAGCATGGTGTCTACCGGATGAAACCCGGATGCCCACATTGAATCGGCTCCCGAGGTCGAGATGATCGTCGACGGGCGTGGATCAGTGTCGCAGATCGGCGTCGCAGATCGGCGTCGCGGCGGGACACCCGAAGCCGCGGCCAGGGAGCAGCGGTTACACTGTCGATTGCTCCGGGGAGCCCGCGGACGTGGGCTGAGAGGCCGGCCAGTATCCCGTCGGCGACCCGTATACCCGATCGCGGTCATGCGCGCGTGGGGAGGATGAAAGATCGTGCCGCAGCACCCACTACGTCCTGCCGGCTCCCGTCCCGGTGATTCTCCTCCCGATGGTTCCTGTCTCGGCCGCCTCGCCGGTGAAGGTGCCTCCTCCGGTGGCGACGGCGACGGCGGGGGTGGGGGCGGTGGTGAGGCCGGGCACGGTGCCGCGGGGGCGGACGATCTCGTCATCGCCGGGCGGTCCTACGGCAGCCGGCTGCTGATCGGCACCGGGAAGTTCGCGAGTCACCAGGTGATGCGGGACAGCCTCGTCGCCTCCGGTGCCACTATCGTCACCGTGGCGCTGCGCCGGGTCGACATCGGCCGGATCGGTGACGGCGACATTCTCGACTTCATCCCGCGGTCGATGACCCTGCTGCCCAACACCTCGGGAGCGGTGGACGCGGCCGAGGCGCTGCGGCTGGCCCGCCTCGGGCGGGCGGCGACGGGCACCGGTCTGGTCAAGCTGGAGGTCACCCCGGATCCGCGCACCCTGGCGCCGGATCCGGTGGAGACCCTGCGCGCCGCCGAGCTCATGGTGGCCGACGGCTTCACGGTTCTGCCCTATTGTTCGGCCGATCCGCTGCTGGCCCGCCGGCTGGAGGAGGTCGGCTGCGCCACCGTGATGCCGCTGGGCAGCTGGATCGGCTCGAACCGCGGGCTGCGCACCCGGGACGCGATCGAGGCAATCGTGGCGAGCGCCGGGGTGCCGGTGGTGGTGGACGCCGGGCTCGGGGTGCCCTCGGACGCGGCCGAGGCGATGGAGATCGGCGCGGCCGCGGTGCTGGTCACAC
>NZ_CDWTNB010000171.1:0-8630 GCF_977947065.1 Frankia sp. CgJB1 | reverse complement strand
CCTAGACGTTCCCGCGTCGGGGCCGTGGCCGGTATCGCTGCGCTCGATTCTGCCGCGCCGCCAGGAGTGCGTGAACCTCGCCGTCCCGGTCTGCGTCTCCTCCTCGCACGTCGCCTGGTGCTCCCTGCGGATGGAACCAGTGTTCATGATGCTCGGCCAGACGGCGGCGATCGCGGCCGGAAGCGGGATTCGCCAAGGCGTCGCCGTTCAGGACGTCTCTTACTCCGACATCCGCGCCGCGTTGCAGCGGGTGCGCGTTCCACTGCCGGCTGCCGAGGGGCGACGCCGTGCTGGCCCGTGTCGTGTCCCGCACTGACACATGACTGATACATGACTGATGCGCGCGAAAAGGGAAGTCGAAGGACTTCTACGTCCTCCGGCGCACGGTGTTCGCCTTGTTGCGCCGCGAGGGGGCGTCCTGATCCACCGGCGTGAGCAGCTTCACCGACGTGGGCGGCGTCATCCCGCAACGCCCGAGCCGTGGCCTATGGTGCCGTCGTGACACCGTCCTCGAGCCCGGAGCCGCCCTCCCTACCGCTTGCTGAGGAGGATGGCGCCGCGCCTTCTTCTGACGACACGCCCGTGGGACGCTCTGCGGGTTCCGACCCCGCACCTGTCGGTGCCCAGCCACCGACCACCGGCCGCGAGCGCCGCATCCCGCCGCTGGAGCAGTTCCGTGGGCCAGTCATTGCCCGGCGTGGCCAGGTGGAGCACTCCACCACGGATCAGCGCCTGCTCGACACCCGCAGCCCCTCGGGGTTCGTCCATTCCGACCCGTGGCGGGTCATGCGGATCCAGAGCGAGTTCGTCGAGGGTTTCGGCCTGCTCGCCGAACTGCCACGGGCGGTGACCGTCTTCGGCTCGGCCCGGATTCCCCCGGACAGCCCGTTCTACGAGCAGGGCCGGCTGCTCGGCGCCGCGCTCGCCGAGGCCGGCTTCGCGGTGATCACCGGCGGGGGGCCGGGCGCGATGGAGGCGGTGAACCGTGGGGCCCAGGAGGCCGGCGGCCTGTCGGTGGGCCTCGGTATTGAGCTTCCCTACGAGCAGCGGCTCAACGACTGGGTCGACCTCGGCGTCAGTTTCCGCTACTTCTTCGTCCGCAAGACGATGTTCGTGAAGTACGCCGAGGCGTTCGTGATCCTCCCCGGTGGGTTCGGCACGCTCGACGAGCTGTTCGAGGCGCTGACCCTGGTCCAGACCGGCAAGGTCACCCGGTTCCCGGTGGTGCTGATCGGCTCCGAGTACTGGTCGGGACTCGTCGACTGGATGCGGACGACCCTGCTGCCCGCCGGCCTGGTCCAGGAGCGGGACCTGCAGATCCTCTCGATCACCGACGGCATCCACGAGGCCGTGCGCATCATCCTGGAGGGAACCGCCGGGCACACCCGGCCCGCAGGTATGGATATTCCGTGAACATCTGCGTGTACTGCGCCTCCTCCGAGCTGATCGACCCCTCGTACGTCCTGCTGGCGGCCCAGACCGGCACCGAGCTTGCCCGGCGCGGCCACACCCTGGTCTCCGGCGGAGGCTCGGTGTCGTGCATGGGAGCGATCGCCCGGGCGGCGCGGGCCGGCGGAAGTTACACGGTCGGTGTGATCCCGCGGGCGCTGGTCGCGATGGAGGTCCGCGACCTGGACGCGGACGAGATCATCGTCACGGAGACCATGCGGGAGCGTAAGGCGTTCATGGACGCGCGCTCGGACGCCTTCCTGGCTCTGCCCGGGGGCCTGGGCACCCTTGAGGAGCTGCTTGAGGTCTGGGTCGCCGGGGTCCTGCGCATGCACACCAAGCCCGTGGTGGTCCTCGACCCCGACGGGGTGTTTGCCCACCTGCGGATCCTCGTCGACGAGATGGTCGACCGCGGGTTCGTCCGCCCGCGCGCCCGGGACACCCTCCGCTGGGCGACCGGCATCGGCGAGGCGGTGGACTTCCTGGAGGCGGGTGTGACAGAGGCGACCGTCACCTCGCCCCCGCCCCCGACCCTGCGGGAGATCGTCGAGGGCGACTGAGCCCGTTCCTGTTCCTTGCCTATCCAGAGGGTTTCGTGTCCGAAAAATCCCTCTGGATAGGCAAGCTGGCTGGGTAGGCGAGGGCGGTCCTCAGGCGAGGCCGCGGCGGGCGACGGCGAGGTCGACGTCGCCCCGGATCGCTGCGACCATCCGCAGCGTCCGCCACGTCGCCGCCACCTGGTGCGCCCGGAAGACCCGGGCCCCGAGCCAGGCGCTGACCGCGGTCGCGGCCAGCGTGCCCTCCAGGCGTTCGTCGATGCCGGTGTCCAGGGTCTCCCCGACGAAGTCCTTGTTCGACAGCGCGACGAGCACCGGCCACCCGGTGGCGACCAGTTCCGGCAGCCGGCGGGTGGCCTCGAGGGAGTGGCGGCTGTTCTTGCCGAAGTCGTGCCCGGGATCGACGAGGATCGCATCCGGCCGGACCCCGAGCGACACCGCCCGCTCGGCGAGCCCCACCGTGGTGGCGACGATGTCGGCGACTACGTCGTCGTAGACCATCCGGTGCGGCCGGGTGCGCGGCGGCAGATGGCCGGCGTGGGTGCAGACCAGACCGGCGTCGAACTCGGCCGCGACCTCGGCGAGCGCCGGGTCCACCCCGCCCCAGGCATCGTTGAGCAGGTCGGCGCCCTCACCCGCGACGACCCGTCCGACCTGCGCGCGCCAGGTGTCGACGCTGATGACCAGCCGGGGGTGGCGGGCCCGGACCTCGGCGACGAAGCCACCCACGCGGCGCAGCTCCTCGGTCGCACTCACCTCGCCGCCGGGCGCGGCCTTCACCCCGCCGATGTCGATGATCCCCGCCCCCTCGTCGACCGCACGGTCGACCGCAGCCAACGCCTCGGCCGCACCGTACGTCGCCCCGCGGTCGAAGAAGGAGTCCGGGGTGCGGTTGACGATCGCCATCACGATCAGCTCGGTCGGCTCGAAGGTCCGCGGACCCAGTCGTAGCGGATCCCGCTGTAGCGGGGCCGGGTGGGCAGCGTCGGCATGCACCGGGCCAGCCTGCCAGAATCACCGCGATCGGCGGGCCGTGGCACGATCGGATGCGTGGTGCTCGTCATCGAAATTGTGATCGTGGCCGCCGTCGTCTTCGCGGTGGCCGCGCTGGCCGTCGGTCGCTTCGATCGGCTCGCCCCGGCGCCGCCGGACGGCGCTCCCACCGGACTACCTGTCGGTACGGTAACAGCCGGCGACATTGCCCGCACGCGGTTCGGGATGGCGCTGCGTGGTTACCGGATGGCCGAGGTTGACGCCGTCCTGCTTCGGCTGGCCGACGAGCTGGCCTGGCGGGACGAGGAGCTGGTCCGGCTGGCCGCGTTCGCGCGCGTCGACACCGCGCCATCGCCGGACGGGCATCGGGTTACTCGCTCGCCACAGATCGACGAGTGATCGCCGCCGACTGTCCGTGGCATCCGCCGGCTGCCTGTGGCATTACAATCGACTGTTGGTAGCCGGTCGATCTGGCCTACGCAGGGACACGTACAGGCGCCGCCATCAACATCGACGCCCACCTCTCGATGTTGCGGCGGGCGACTGTTGTGATGCCGCGCAGAGACGTGTTTCGGTTTGCGGTCCGGTCTACGGGATAATCGTCGTCAGATGCAGGTCCGACGGCAGGAAGAGGTGCACCGATGGCGGCCATGAAGCCGCGGACGGGTGACGGTCCGCTCGAGGTGACCAAGGAGGGGCGCGGCATCGTCATGCGTGTCCCGCTGGAGGGGGGCGGTCGGCTCGTCGTGGAACTCACCGCCGACGAGGCGAGTGCGCTGGGGGATGCCTTGAAGACCGCGGTCGGTTAACCTCCGTGTGTCCGTCCGTGTGCGCTGTCCTCGCGCCTGTCCCGCGGCAGCCGGGTCCCGTCGTGGTCCGGCGGTCCCGGCGAGAAGGCCGGCATGAGCATCGTTGATTCCGCGCCAGGCCCGGCGATCGACGGGCTCATCAGGCTTCCTCTCAGCGTCACCCTACGGTCCGCCACCGTCGCCGGCGTCGAGCCCGCGACCGTCGCCCTGGTCCTCGCGTCGTCCGAGAACGGACCCGTGTTCGATGAGACTGCCCGTGGCATCGGCGCCGATCTAGGACTGGATCTCGCGCTGCTGGTCGAGTCCGAGTCCCTGCGCGGCGATGCGGGTTCGGTGCTGGTGGTGCCGTTGGCCCGGACGGCTCGGCCGACCCGGCTGCTCGTGGTCGGCATCGGCGCCGGTCAACCGGGTGGCTGGCGGGCCGCGGGCGCCGCGCCGGGGCACCGGACCGGCTCGCGGTGGTGGCGGAGCCCGGCGATCCGGGCCTGCGGGCCTTCACCGAAGGCCTGGCGCTAGGCGCCTACCGGGCCGCTGGAGTGCCCGACCCGGCTGGCGGAGTGCCCGACCCGGCCGGCCGGCCCGGGCCGGAGAACGGCGTGCCCGGCGACGTCATCGTGCTCACCGGTCGGGCGGACGAGCCTGGGGCGGCGGCCGCGGTCGACGCCGCGCGGGCGGTGGCCACCGGGGTATACATCGCCCGCGATCTGGTCAACATGCCGAGTCTGGTGAAGTCACCCGCGTGGCTGGCGAACCGTGCCGTGCGCATCGCCGCGTCGGCGGGTCTCGACGCGACCCTGCTCGGCCCCGACGATCTTCTGGCGCAGGGCTTCGGGGGGTTGTGCGCCGTCGGTGAGGGTTTCCCTCGGCCGCCCTACCTGGTCAAACTCGAATATCACGGGCCACCGCGGATTTCTGGCGAGGCCGGGTTGGCGGGATCCACCGGATCGGCGGGATCCACCGGGTCGGCGGGGCCGGATGGTTCGTCGGCGGGCCGCTTCACCGATGGTCACCGGGTCCTGGTCGGGAAGGGAATCACCTTCGACTCGGGTGGGCTCTCCCTGAAGCCGGCCGTCCCGATGGCCGGCATGAAGACTGATATGGCGGGCGCGGCGGCGGTGCTCGGGGCGATGACCGCGTTGCCGGCGTTGAACGTGCCCGGGCGCGTCACCGGTCTGCTCTGCCTGGCGGAGAACATGATCGGTGCGACTGCCATGCATCCCGGCGACGTCATCACCTGCTGGGGCGGGACCACGGTGGAGGTACTGAACACCGACGCCGAGGGTCGCCTGGTGCTGGCGGACGGCCTCGCCTACGCCGCGGGCGCGCTCGACGCGGATGTCATCGTCGACCTCGCCACGCTGACCGGAGCGATCGCCGTGGCGCTCGGCCGGCGCACCGCCGGGCTGTTCAGCTCGGACGACCAGTTGGCGGCGGCGCTGTCCGCCGCGGCGGACAGCGCCGGGGAACGGGTGTGGCGGCTGCCGTTGGTGGAGGAGTACCGGGCGGCGATCGATTCGCCGGTGGCGGACCTCGCCAACATCGGCCGGGCGCTGGACGTCGGGGGCGGTTCCATCACCGCGGCGCTGTTCCTGCGGGAGTTCGCGGGCCGGCGGCCCTGGGCGCATCTGGACATCGCGGGCACCGCACGGTCGGACGCCGACGACGGCGAGATCAGCCGGGGCGGCACCGGGTGGGGGGTGCGTACCCTGCTGACCTGGCTGTCGGGTGGGCCGTCCCAGGCACCGGCGGCCTGAGTAGAACCCCGGAACCCCGGAACCCCCAGACGGGTCCCGGGTACCCCTGGGTGTTGCCGGGCCGCGAAGGGGAGGTCAGGCCGCGAGACGCAGGAGCACGGCCTCGTATCCCCGGGCGATGTCCTCGGAGAGGACCAGGGAGACCCGGAGCACCACGGTGCGCTGGACGAAGACGTACTCGGTGACGAGCGGGTTGTCGGCGGTGACGGTGAGGAGCTTCGTCGCCCGCCGCTGCGCGCTCTCCGCGTCCGCGAAGACCTCGATCGGGCCGCCGCGCTCGATCGCGTCCGCGGGGCTCCCGGAGACCTCGTTGACGCCCACCCGCGGATCGCTGAAGGCGATTCTGCTGGTGTAGCCGTTCGCCCGGCCCAGGAGACGATCGGGGTCGCTGGCCGCGGTGTAGGCGACGGTGGTGTGCAGCGGCAGGCCCGCGCCGGCCAGCCGGATCGCCACCTGCTCGGCGGTAAGGCCGGCGAGGCCGCCTCCCGCGGCCGGCGGGGAGGGGGTGGCGCCCGGTACGGCCGGCCGGGTGGGCGGAGCGCGCGCCGTGCGCCGGCCCCACCAGGCGGTTCAGCGTGTAACCGGCAATCCCGGCCAGGACCGCCATGACGAGGACGAACGTGATGTAGGGCAGCAGGCTCTCACGTGGGGCGGGCGGCGGCTCGGCGCGGCTGTCATTAGGTGTCGAAGTCGCTGTCGTGGTCGCCGTAGTTGCCGTGGTCGCCGTCGTAGACGTCATAGCGCCGGTACTCCTGTGCGGCCGGTGCCATTTACTCCCCAAGGCGTAGGAATGTCACGCTTAAGCGCACCTTACGCGTCCACCGAGGAGCCACCGGGTACCGGCACGATCAGCTGGCCCCGATCGTGTTACCGCGGACCGGTCACCCCGACCGGGGTGCCTGGCCAGCCGGCCGGGGTGTCTGGTCAGCCGACCGGGGAGGACTTGGCGACCACGGCGACCAGGAGGCCGCCGCCGGTGGTGAGGAGCATCTGGGTGAGCCGCACATCGTCACGTACAGCCGTGGCGAGTTCGCGGACCGCCACCGCCTCGGGGCCGGTGGCCTGGCCTTGAGCCAGGGCCAGCACGCTGGCGAATGCCACCACGCCGCCCGGCCGCAGCAGCCGCAGGGCCTGGGTGAGGTACTCGGTGCCCTCACGCCGGTCCGTGTCACAGAACACGAGGTCATAGGCGCCGTCGGTCAGGCGGGGGAGAACGTCGAGGGCGCGGCCGGTGATCAGCCGGCTGCGCCCCGGGGTCATCCCCGCGTCGGCGTAGGTGCGCCGGGCCAGCCGAAGGTGCTCGGCCTCGACGTCGATGGTGGTCAGGGTCCCGTCGGGCCGCATCCCGCGCAACAGCCAGGTACCGGAGACCCCGGTACCCGTGCCGATCTCGACCACCGCGCGGGCGCCCACGGCGGCGGCGAGGAAGCGCAGGACCGCGCCGGTACCCGGGCTGACCGGGACGATCCCGACCTCCTCGGCTCGGGCGCGGGCAGCGCGAAGGATCGGGTCTTCCAGCAGGAAGCCCTCTGCATAGGCGGCGGCGGACTCGAGCTCGCCGATGTCAGTGTCCGGCATGACTTCCGCAGCCTACGGGAACGGGAGACCAGGGACGCGCGTTCATCTGGTCAACGCGCATCGTGTCGAGGATCGAGGGGAGAAACGTCGGTGTCCGCAGCGGGATTCGCCGCTCCCTGGCCGGCTCGTCGGGTACGTTTGACGCGAACCGACCGAGAGGCGGCCGTGGCTGCTCAGGACCCCGGGGCGGGCTCGGACGCCGCCGGCGTCGCCGCCACCGCAGAAGCTCCTGGTTGGGTTCCTCCTTCCTGGGAAGACGTGGTCCGTGAGCACGGCAACCGGGTCTACCGCCTCGCCTACCGCCTCACCGGTAACGCCCACGACGCCGAGGACCTGACGCAGGACGTGTTCGTTCGGGTGTTCCGGTCGTTGGCGGACTACACCCCCGGCACCTTCGAGGGGTGGCTGCACCGGATCACCACCAACCTCTTCCTCGATCGCATGCGTCGCCAGCAGAAGATCCGGTTCGATGCGCTGCCCGAGGACACCGAGCGGCTGGCCGGCCGCGAGGCGAGCCCGGAGGCGGTCTACGCCGAGGCTCATCTCGACGCGGACGTCGAGGCCGCGCTCGCCGCTCTGCCGCCCGACTTCCGGGCCGCCGTCGTGCTATGCGACATCGAGCAGCTCTCCTACGAAGAGATCGCTCAGACGCTGGGCGTGAAACTGGGCACAGTGCGCAGCCGGATCTCGCGCGGTCGGGCGATGTTGCGCGCGGCGCTGGCCGATCGCGCGCCACGTACCGGTGACGGTGCCGCGTTGTCCGCCGCCGTGGCGGTCTCGGACGACGCCCTTCTCGCCGCGGAGCCCGCCGTCGGGCCGGCGGCGGAGCTCGCCGAGGCGGACGCGGCGCCGCCGGGCACGACCAGACCGCATTGGGGCCGAGGCGACGACGGGCGGCTCAGAAGCGGGGGACGGCATGGGCCCGTCGCCGCCGGGAGCAAGGGTGGTGCTCCGCGGGAGCGGCGGGCGTGACCGAGCATCTCGGCGATCGGATCTCGCCTCTCATCGACCATCAACTCGATCATGACGCTCGCGACCGCGCGCTCGCGCATCTTGCCTGCTGCGGGGAGTGCCAGCGGGAGGTGGCGGCCCTGCGGATAGTCAAGGCACGGCTGGTCGCCCTCGATGGCCCGGATCTTCCTGGCGGCCTCGCGGTCTGGCTGCTCAGCCTGGGCGGTCCGGCCGCGGTGCCCGCGTCCCCCCGGGTTCGCCCCAACAGCCCCAGTGGTCCCCACAGTCCCAGCGCTCCCAGTTCCGTCCTGCGCCGGACAGGCGGGGCCCCACCCGTCTCGACCCGGCCAGGCGTCCCGGGGCGTTCACGGTGACAGTACCGGCCCTGCTGCCGCGTTCCGCCGAGCTCCGACAGCCCCCCTCCGATCCTCGCCCGGGCGCCGGCACTCGTCCCGCCTCGCCCAGGCTCGCCGCTCGACCGGCGCTTGGAGCCACCGGCGGGGCGGCGCGCGGTCTGGGTCAGGCGGGCCGTCCCGCGC
>NZ_CDWTNB010000170.1:0-8629 GCF_977947065.1 Frankia sp. CgJB1 | reverse complement strand
GGTGCAGCCCGCCGCGGCGACCGCCGCGACCGCGGCGCGGGCCGTGCCACCGGCACCGAGTACGAGCGGCTGGCACGGGACCGCGCCACGCATCACCCGGCGCAGCGCCATGCTGATGCCGTCCACGTCGGTGTTGTAGCCACGCAACCGACCGGCGGGCCCAACGACGACCGTGTTGACGGCGCCGATGACCGCCGCCGTCGCGTCCACCTCGTCGAGCAGGTCGAGCGCGACGATCTTAAGCGGCATGGTCAGGGACAGCCCGACCCAGTCCGGATCCGTGCGGACCCGGGTGAGTATCGCGGCGAGCCCGGTCTCGTCGCAGTGCACGGCGGTGTACGTCACCGCGAGACCGAGCCTGGCGTAGGCGGCGGCATGCAGCACCGGGGAGAGCGAATGGCCCACCGGTGCCCCGAGCACGGCGGCGCGGGCGGGGCTCGACGACGACGCGGTAGCCGCGACGGTCGCCGACGGTTCCACGGGCCGACGATGGCACTCAGGGAGCCGGCTGCGGGCCGGGGTCGTGCCGGCGGGAACGATCTCCGGCACTACCGGGCCCTCCTCATGCTCGCGGCTTCCCTCGCACTACTCACGGCCCCCTTCACGCCGGTACTGGGCCTCTGCCTGCTCCCACTCCCGCTCCGTGGTGGCGAAGACCGTCACCTTGCTCTGCGGCATGGAGACGAAATAAAACCACGATCCGTCGGCCGGTTCCAGCGCCGACCGCAGCGCCCAGACGCCGGGGTTGGAGATTGCGCCCGGCGGCAACCCTTTCACGGCCCGTGTGTTGTACGGGTTGTTCTGAGAGAGTTGTTCCCTGGTCAACGGCCCCTCGTACCCGTCCGTGGCGTAGCGAGTGGTCGAGTCCATGTCGAGCCGGCCGAATCTCCCCGACGTGTCCTTGAGCCGATTGTAGATCACCCGGGCCACCTTCGGACCCTCGTCGCGGTTGGCCACCTCCTTCTCGATGATCGAGGCGATGGTGACGATGTCCTTCGGCAGGACCCCGATCGCGGCGGCCCTGCCCTCCAGATCGATCGCCGCGGTCTCCCGCTTGAAGCGGTCGACGAAGGAGCGCAGCAGCTGCTCGGGCGTGGCCCCGGGCACGAGGTCGTAGGTGGACGGGAAAAGATAGCCCTCCAGCAGGTTCGGCGGCGCGTAGGACGGCAGGCCCAGCTGGGTGGGGTTCTTCGCGATCGCCTCCAGGTCTGCCATCGACGTGCCCAGGAGGCGTTCATGCAGTGCCGTGAGAACCTCACGGACGGTCATGCCCTCCTTGATGACGAACTTGAACGGCGCGGACGAGGCCGGGTCGAGCAGGGCCTCGAGCGCCGCGGCGGCGCTCATCCTGGTGTGCAGACGGTAGGTGCCCAGCTGGATGCCCAGCGACTTCGGGTTCGCGGCGGCGGCCTTGACAAACGCGGCGACACTCGCGGTCACGTTCGCGTCGTGCAGCTCCCCGGCGATCTCGCGAGTGCTCGCCCCGGCCGGGATCTGGACCACCGCGATGCCCTCGCCGGAGCCGGAGTAGTCGGCGGGCTCGCCGGTCGAGATGTGCCCGACGACCTTCCCCACCCCGTAGATCCCCAGTCCCAGCAGGGCGGCGACCACGACGAGCACCGCGATGAGCTTCGGCAGCGCGCGACCGCGCCGGCCGCCGTCGGGATCGGGCTCGTCCCAGCCGCCGCCGTCGTCCCAGGCGCGGTGGTCCCAGTCGACCCCGGCACGGTCGTCCGGGTACTGATCGTCGGCGTAACGATCAGCCGAGTAACGATCATCCAGGTAACGATCATTGCGCTGGCGGGCCCGACGGCAACGCGAGTAGGGGTCCTCGTCGAGTATCTCGTCGAGGTCGCCGCCGGTCACCTCTCGCCCGACGGCGGGACGGCACCGCCCGGGGCCCGGAGGTCGTCTCCCGGAGCCCGGACCACGCCGTCCGGACCCATGACCGGGGCGGCACACCCGATCGCGCCAGGCGCGCCGCTCCCCCGGCGGCTGTCCAGGTCGTGCTGCAGGATCTGCACGGCTGCCTCCTGATCCACGAGACTCCGGCGGGCACGCGAACGAACGCCACGCTCGGCCATCCTGCGATGAGCCGCAACCGTGGTGAGCCGCTCGTCCACAAAACGCACGGGGACGGGTGCGATCCGCTCGGCGAGTACCTCGGCGTACTGCCGCACCAGCCGGACCGCCCGGCCTTCCTGCCCGGACATCTGTCTGGGCAGGCCGACCACGACCTCTACAGCCTGCCACTCCCGGACGATGAGGACAAGTCGATCGATGTCCGCATTGCCCCGTCTATCCCTGGCCAGGGTAGTCACCGGAACCGCGAGCACGCCGCCGGGGTCGCTAGCGGCGACCCCGACCCGCACCGAGCCGACGTCGACCCCGATCCGCACCCCGGGCCGAGAAGCCCCGGGCCGGGAGTCCCCGGGCCGGGAGCCCGAGCCGCTCACCGCGAGGCGTGCTCGGCCACCAGCCCCCGCAGCCTGGCAAACACCGCCGGCACCAGCTGTGGGTCCCCCCCGCCGCCCTGGGCCACGTCCGGCTTGCCGCCGCCCTTGCCACCCAGGCTCGCCCAGGACTGCCGCACCAGGTCACCGGCGCACAGCCCCCGGCCGCGCGCGGCGTCGTCGGTCACCACAACGATCGACGACCCGTCGGCCTTGGCCACGGCGACGACGGCGGGCCGCCCGGCCAGCCGCCCACGCACGTCCAGCGCCAGCAGCCGCACGTCGTCGGGGGCGGTGCCGGCGGGCACCTCGACGGTGACCACGGCGACGCCAGCCACCTCCTCGGCACCCTCGGCCAGCGCCCCGGCCCCGGCGAGCACCGCGGCGGCCCGCAGTCGTTCCAACTCCCGCTCGGCGTCGCGCAGCCGGCCGACGATGTCGGTGACCCGGTCCACCAGCTCGTCCGGACGGGCCTTCAGCGCGGTGGACAGCTGCGACACCAGGAGATGCTCGCGCGCCAGGTAGCGGAAGGCGTCGAGGCCAACCAGCCCCTCGACCCGGCGGGTGCCCGCGGAGATCGACGCCTCCGACAGCAGCTTCACCGCGCCAAGCTGCGCGGAGCTCGCGACGTGCGTGCCACCGCACAGCTCGCGGGCGTAGTCGCCCACATCGACGACCCGCACGGCGTCGCCGTACTTCTCGCCGAACAGCGCCATCGCGCCGAGCCGGCGGGCCTCCTCCTGCGTGGTCACGAAGGCCCGCACCGGCAGGTCACGCAAGGCGACCTCGTTGATCTCGTCCTCGACGTCGGCGAGCACCGACGGCGGCACCGCGCCGAGGGCGTGGAAGTCGAACCGCAGCCGGCCCGGGGAGTTCAGCGAACCGGCCTGGGTCGCGCCCTCGCCCAGCGCGCGACGGAACGCGGTGTGCACGAGATGGGTGGCGGTGTGCGACCGGGACACCGCGCGGCGACGATCGGCATCCACCTCCGCGAACACCTCCGCGCCAAGCCGCAGCTCGCCGCCGAGCACCCGCACCCGGTGTAGGACCAGGTCAGGCACGGGCCGCTGGACGTCAAGCACCTCGACCTCGCCGCCGTCGAAGCGCAGCCGACCGAGGTCGGGCTCCTGGCCGCCACTCTCGGCGTAGAAGGGGGTCGCGTCGAGCACGACCCCGACCTCGGTGCCCTCCCCCGCCGCCGCCAGCCCCGCGCCGTCGGCGATGCCGATGAGGCCCACCACGCCGGAGGCCCGGCTGAGCTCCTCGTACCCGGTGAAGGTCGTCGGGCCGGAACGGGCCAGGATCGGCCGGAACGCGGACAGGTCGACGTTGCCGATCCGCCGCGCGGCCCGGTCCGCCTTCGCAGCCTGCCGCTGGCGGTCCATCAGCCGGTGGAAACCCGCCTCGTCGACGGACAGGCCCGCCTCAGCGGCCATCTCCAGCGTCAGGTCGATGGGGAAGCCGTAGGTGTCGTGCAGCTTGAAGGCCGCCTCGCCGCCCAGCATGGTCGAGCCCAGGGATCGGGCCTGGCGCGCCGCGGTGTCGAAGATCGTGGTGCCGGTGCGCAGCGTCTCGGCGAACGCCTGCTCCTCCGCGACGGCGACCCCGGTGATCGTCTCGGCGTTGTCGACCAGTTCGGGATAGATCGTCCCCATCGCCGAGCCGACGACCGCGAACAGCTCGCTCATCACCGGCTCGTGGGCGCCGAGCAGCCGGGCGTTGCGGATCGCCCGGCGCAGCATGCGGCGCAGCACGTAGCCGCGCCCCTCGTTGGAGGGGACGACGCCGTCGGAGATCAGCATCGCGGCGGTGCGGGTGTGGTCGGCGATCACTCGCAACCGCACGTCGTCGGCGGGGTCCGCGCCGTAGCGCCGCCCGGTCAGCCGGCCGGCAGCGTCGAGCACCGGCCGGGAGATGTCGATCTCGTAGAGGTTGTCGACACCCTGGAGGATAGTCGCCATCCGCTCCAGGCCCATCCCGGTGTCGATGTTGCGGGCCGGCAGCTCACGCTCGATCGGATAGTCGTACCCGGCGCCCTCGCCCCGCTCGTACTGCATGAAGACGAGGTTCCAGACCTCGAGGTAGCGCTCCTCGTCCGCGATCGGACCGCCCTCGCGGCCGTAGGCGGAGCCGCGGTCGAAGTAGATCTCGCTGCACGGCCCGCACGGCCCGGGCACGCCCATCGACCAGAAGTTGTCCTCCTTGCCACGGCGCTGGATACGCTCGGCGGGCAGCAGCTCGCGCCAGATCCCCCCGGCCTCGTCGTCGTCGAGGTAGACCGTCGCCCACAGGTCGTCGGCCTTGAAGCCGAACCCTTCGGTGAGCAGCTCGAAGGCAAACGGGATCGCCTCGGCCTTGAAATAGTCGCCGAACGAGAAGTTGCCGCACATCTGGAAGAAGGAGGCGTGCCGCGCGGTGTGCCCGACATTCTCGATGTCGACCGTCCGCACGCATTTCTGCACGCTGGTCGCCCGCGGCCACGGCGCCGGGAGATCCCCGAGAAAATAGGGCTTAAACGGCACCATGCCGGCGTTGACCAGCAGCAACGTCGGATCCTGGGCGACCAGTGAGGCGCTCGGGACGACGGTGTGCCCGCGCCGGGCGAAGTGGTTGAGAAAGCGGCTACGGATCTCGGCCGTGTCCATCGGGTTCACGTCGTCCAGACTCGTGGGAAGAGGTTCGACATCCCGGGGTGGCGCGCTGTGGTCGGGCGCGCCTTCCGGGCTGTGCGATGAGGGCAGGTGCCCCCGGCCCGCGGGCGAGGGAGTCCTCAGGGCCGCCGGGCGCCGGGGACGAGCCGCATCGTGCGTTCAGCGTCGTCGAGGTCAGCGGGGTAGCGCGGCGCGCCGGAGCCGGCGGCCTGCGCTGCGGCGTCCCGGGGCGGGGCAGCCCCGACCGCATCGCCTCGGTCCGCTTTGTCGCCCCGATCTGCTTCGTCCGGATCACCGTCGAGGCCGAGCGCGACACGGATCTCCTCCTCCCGCTCGGCCGCGGCCTCGCGCACGTCCGCGAGGAACTCCTGTACCGACTGTACGAGAGAGCCGGCCAGGCTCGTCGGCGTCAGGGAGGCTGCGGCCTTCGCCACCTGGCGCACCACCACGACGCCGGCCGCCGCCCCGAAAGCGAGATAGAAGATCCTCGACATCTACCGGCCTCCCCTACGCCCGCCCGCCGCGCCGGCGGCCGTGGGCACCGACGGGGTCTTCTCGCCCGCGGGCTGCAGGCCGCCACGCCCGGCCGACCGGCGCGCCGCCTTCTCGGCCTTCATCTGGGCCGTCACCCGGGACTCGACCTCCGAGCGGGTCCGCTTGGCCGCCGCCTGGCGCACGCCGTAGCTGAACGCCGCGACACGCACCATCGGGCCGCCGAGCGTCGCCGCGAACAACGATGTCAGCGAGGAGACGTTGGTCGTGATCGACTGCACGTTCGCCGTAATCGCATCGACCCGGTCGAGTTCTTTGTTGACGTGCGAGAGTGCCAGATTGACCTCGTCGACCGTCGCGCCGGCCTGCCGGACCCGGGCGGTTCCCTCGTCGAGGGCGAGACCGGTCTGGCGTACCCGGGCCGCGGCCTCATCGAAGATCTTGCCGAGCTTGAGCAGGACGTAACAGCCGAAGAGGACGAGCACCGCGAACGCGCCCGACGCGATCAGGCCCGCGACCGCACCACCGGACATATGTGCTCCTGCCTCCATCGTCGTTGGGCCGGTCCCACCCACCCGATTCGATCCGCCGTGCCGCGGGCGCCACCCAGCCGACGCTCCTGGAGTGACCTTACCGAGACGGCTACCGGGGCCACGGGTAGCCCCCACGAGAGAAGTCAGGACGGCGAGGAGAACGGTGGGGAGGGCGGCGAAGAGGGCGGTGGGGACGAGCCCGGGGACGGCGGTGGGTCACCGCGTACGACGCCACGCAGCTCACGGACCCGATCGGCCGCGCGGCGCTCGAAGCCGTTACCGCTCGGCTGGTAGTAGTAGGTCGAGGTCAGCCCGTCCGGCGGGTACTGCTGACGCACGACGTTGCCGGGGGCGTCGTGCGGGTACAGGTAGCCCGCGCCGTGGCCGACCCGCTGCGCGCCGCGGTAGTGGGCGTCGCGCAGCTGCGCGGGCACCGGCCCGGCCCGCCCGGCACGAACATCCGAGGTGGCGGCGTCGATCGCCCGGATCACCGCGTTCGACTTGGGCGCCAGCGCCAGGTGGATGACCGCCTGCGCGAGCGCCAGGCGGGCCTCGGGCAGGCCGACGAACTCCAGCGCCTGGCTGGCCGCGACCGCGACACCGAGCGCGCCCGGATCGGCCATGCCGATGTCCTCACTGGCAAGGACGATCATCCTTCGAGCGACGAACCGGGGATCCTCGCCGGCCTCCAGCATCCGCGCGAGGTAGTGGAGGGCCGCGTCGACGTCGCCGCCCCGCATCGACTTGATGAAGGCACTGATCACATCGTAGTGCCGGTCCCCGGACCGGTCGTAGCGCACTGCGGCCCGGTTGACGGCCCGCTCCAGCAGGTCGAGATCGAGCCGTGGCCGCGGGTCGACAAGCGCCTCGGTGTCTGCACCCGCCCCGGCGTTCCCGCCCGGTCCGGATTCGAGCTCATGGGCTTCGAGCAGCGCCTCGACCCCGGCCTCCAGGCTGGTGAGGGCCCGGCGGGCATCACCTCCGGCAAGGCGGACCACGTGCTCGCGGGCTTCGTCGGACACCGACAGCCGCCCGTCGTACCCACGCGGGTCGCGCAGCGCCCGGGCCAGCACCCCGCGGATGTCGTCGTTGGTCAGCGGCTCCAGCGTCAGCAGCAACGACCGGGACAGCAGGGGGCTGACCACGGAGGAGAAGGGGTTCTCGGTGGTGGCGGCGACCAGAGTGACCCAGCCGCGCTCGACCGAGGGCAGCAGCGCGTCCTGCTGCGTCCGGGTGAACCGGTGCACCTCGTCGATGAACAGCACTGTGCGCGCACCAGACGTTGACAGCGTCTCGCGAGCCTCATCGATGACGGCGCGGACATCCTTCACTCCGGCGGTGACCGCGGACAGCTCCCGGAAGCGTCGCCCGGTCGCCCTCGACACGATGTGCGCCAGCGTGGTCTTGCCGGTGCCGGGCGGTCCCCACAGCACGACCGAGGTCGTTGCGCCCCCCTCGACCAGCCGGCGCAGCGGGCTTCCCGGTCCGAGCAGATGCCGCTGGCCCACGACCTCGTCCAGGGTCCGCGGCCGCAGCCGGGCGGCGAGCGGAGCCGCGCGGTCCACCCCCGGACCGCTGCCACGCTGATCCCGGGGACCGGCGAACCCCGAGGCGGAGCGGGACGCCGTCCCGGCTGCCGACGCATCGGACGCATCGGACGCCCCGGCACCAGCCCCGGCAGCAGCGGAGAGATCGGCGTCGAACAGGCTCACCCGTTCACCGTACGACCGTCGTACGACCGTCGGGAGGCACGATCAGCCCGGAGCACGGCAGACCGCGGCCCCGACGGCGGCCCACCAAAGCAGACATATTTCATACAACGGCATAAGTATCTTAAATTTGCCCTTAGGATTAGGAATGAAATAACTTGTTCACTTCGGGGTCCTCGCGAGCCCGTGACCTGCGAAGACGCATATTGGCTTGCATTAATTACTTCATTACGAATTCTTACGACCCCACGCCCATTTCCCCGACCACGCTCGGACCACCAGAGCTTCATTGCCAATGCGCCGGAACGCGGCCAATGTGCCGGAACGCGCGGCGAACGGGTAGTGCGCCGCGCGTCATCCGGCACAATCCCCCGAAAGACCACACTTCGTTCACGTCGGACAACCGAGCCCCAATGGTGCGCGTATTATCATTCAGCTAGTCCGTTCAGCTGCTCGACTGAGCACACGTGCCACCTTCGTGGTAATACACGGTGTTCCAGACGGAACCGCGCCCGAAACCGACCCGGGAACCGGGCCGGATGACGAAATCGCCCTGACCAGCCCAAATCGCGACGACGGGCTACCGCACCGCACCGCCAGAACCAACCAGCTCACCCGGAGACCGAAACCCTGCCCCGGAGAGGTGCCACCCGATGACCGTGCTACAGCCGCCCCGCGCCCTCGGAAACCGTGCCGCCGCATCACGCGGGCACCGCTTCGACAAGAACAGCGCGATACCCGAAGCTCCGATCGCATCAGCCGAGCCGACCGGGCATCCGGTTCGGCTGGCC
>NZ_CDWTNB010000169.1:0-8773 GCF_977947065.1 Frankia sp. CgJB1 | reverse complement strand
GCGAGTGGAACTACATGTTCACTTCCCGTAGACCCGACATAGAATAATCAAGTTATTTCAATGCAAATCCTAAAAGGCGGGCCCGCCGTCGGGTTTGGTCTTGACGGCCAGAGCGGAGACGCGGGAAAACACCCTCACCTAAGTGCCGCGAAGCCACGAGGGCCGGTGAACCGTCGCGACCGGGGGACGATTCACCGGCCGCGGGAGATCCTGCCGGCCGGTGCGGCCCGGACAACATCCTCACCCGGGGACGCGGCCTCACCGCCCTCGGCATCGCCGGCGGCGACGGCGGGCGCGGGGGCACCGGGAGCGGGGGGGCGAGTGGTCCCGTTCCGCCCGCTCGTCGTGGCCGTCGTGGCCGGAGTGCCGGGCGTGCCTGGGGAGATGGCCGCGGCGAACGCGGGCGGCATCGCCGCTCGGCGGAACTCGGCCCGGGGATCGGCGAAGGATCCGAGCGAGACGATCTCGCGGCGGAAGAACAGTGCCAACGACCAGTCTGCGACCACCCTGGTCTTGCGGTTGAGGGTGGGAACCCTGCCCAGGTGGTACGTCCGGTGCATGAACCAGGCGGGCCAGCCGCGCAGCTTGACCCCATAGACCTCGGCGACACCCTTATGCAGGCCCAGGGACGCCACGCTGCCGGCATAGCTGTGCTCGTACGGTTCGATGGGCTCGCCGCGCAGTTCGGCGAGGATGTTGAGAGCCAGCCGGCGGGCCTGGCGGACGGCGTGCTGGGCCGAGGGACTGGTTGTGACATCCTCGCCCCTGGTCAGGTCGGGCACGGCCGCGCAGTCACCCGCGGCCCACGCGTCACCCACCCCGTCGACCTGCAGGAAGACGGTCGCGCGCACCCGACCTTGATCGTCCAGGGGCAGATCCGTGTCGGCCAGCATCGGGTTCGCCCGCACCCCGGCCGTCCACACGATGGTGCCCGCGTCGAACTTCTCGCCGTTATTCAGTACAACCCGCCCACCGACCAGGCTCTCGACCCGCGTGTTCAACCTGACGTCGATACCCCGCTGCTCGAGCTGCCGGAGAGTATAAATCCCCATTTCGGGTGAAACCTCGGGAAGAATACGGCCGGCGGCTTCAACGAGGACCCACCGCATATCCGTCGGTTCCAGATCAGGATAGAAAGAACACGCATCGCGGGCCATGTCCTCCAACTCGGCAAGAGCCTCTATTCCGGCATATCCTCCACCGATGAAGAGAAAGGTCAGCGCCCGGCGCCGGACCGCGGGATCGGTCACCGAGGCGGCCGCGTCCAACCGGCTGATGACCTGATTACGGAGATAAATGGCCTCGGCCGCGCTCTTGAAGCCGATGCCCTGCTCCGCGAGCCCCGGGATCGGAAGGGTTCGCGCTACCGATCCTGGACACATCACCAAGATGTCGTATTTAAGATCAAATCTCTCGCCAAGGGATGGTTGGATCACAGCGGTCCGTGTCCCATGCGACACCTGAAGCGCGCTTCCACTGACAACCCGACAGCCCTTCAGGACCTTACGTAGCGGTACCACCACGTGCCGTGGCTCAAGGTTGCCGGCCGCCGCTTCCGGGAGGAAAGGCTGATAGGTCATGTACGAGTTGGGCTCGACGACTGTGACCGATGCCTCGCCCTGGCGCAGTTTCCGCCGCAGCCGCAGGGCCGTGTACATGCCGACGTATCCTCCGCCGACGATGAGGATGTGCGGTGGTTGCCCGTAGCCCATGGCAAAAACGTACCCACGAGGGCCGTGTTACACCCCGGTCTCGGGCTGGCCGCCCAGCTTTTTTCGTGACGCAGGACACGAATACCGGCGGTCTTCGGCCCGTGGTGCCGATGCGTCCGGACCGTGTTCCGGCTCACCTTCTGTGTCGACGGCCACAAGGACAAAGGCTTACCCGGCCCGCTCAACCACTTCCGCGAGCGCCGCCGCCGTGCCAAAAATCGTGTCAAGCATCACTTCGGTGACCCGGCCGGTGAAGGTGTTCTGTTGGCTTGGGTGATAGCAACCGACGACCGACACCCCGGATACGGGAAGTTCGGCCCGCACGCCGTGCCCGAACGACACCCGGCGCGGAGGAACCGGGAATCCGGCCTGGGCCAGGGCGGGCCACAGGGCGGACCAGGCGAATCCACCGAGGACGACCATGACCCGCAGGGTGGGCCGGACAAGCTCGAGGTCACGCACCAACCAGGGCCGGCAGGTGTCACGCTCCGTGGTGGTCGGCTTGTTCGCGGGCGGAGCGCAGCGGACGACGGCGACGATGCGCGTGGCCGTCAGACGCTGACCGTCCCCGGCGGACACCGAGGTCGGCAGCGCCGCCAGCCCGACGCGGTGCAACGAGGCGAACAGCCAGTCGCCGCTGCGGTCCCCGGTGAAGATGCGTCCGGTGCGGTTCCCTCCGTGGGCCGCGGGCGCCAGACCGACGACGAGGATCCGGGCGTCGCCCGGGCCGAACGAGGACACCGGACGCCCCCAGTAGGCCTGCTCGGCGAAGGCCGCCCGCCGCACCGCCGCGACTTCTTCCCGCCAAGTGACCAGGCGCGGGCAGGCCCGGCAGACGGGCATCCGGGCATCGAGCTCCCGGCTGCCCGTCGCGCCGGCGGCCAACGCGCGGGCCTCGGCCGGCGTGGCTGCGACCGGTGTGTCGGCGGCGGCGAGGTCCCCCGGCCAACCGCTTCCCGGCCGCACCGGGCCCCGTGACCGGACCGGGCCACCCGTCCCGCCCGTCACCCCGCCCCGCCGGTCCGCGTACAGCCGGTCCTCATACCAACGGTCCTCATACCGACGGGCCGGCGGTGACGGGCAACGCCGCCCGCTCGGGCCCGGTGACCGGGGCGCCCGGCGCGGCGGCTAGGGCCAGCGCTATCCCGTCGAGGATGTCGCGTTCGCTTGCCACCACCGCCGCGGCGCCCGTTCGCTCGACCAGGGTGCGCAGCACGAGCGCGCCGGCGGCGATAACGTCCACCCGACCCGGGTGCATCACCGGCAGGGCCGCGCGCTGGTCGTGCGTCATCCTCAGCAGCCGGTCCGTGACCTGCGCGACCTGCTCCGCCGCCGTCACGGACAGGTGGATGCGGGCCGGGTCGTACTCGGGGAGATCAGCCGCGAGGGCGGCGACCGTGGTGACGGTCCCCGCGACGCCGACCAGCGTCGCCGCCTCGGTCAGGGGCACGGTGCGGGCGGCGATGTCGAGTGCCGCGTGCACGTCGGCAACGATCGCCGCGGCCTGCGCGCCGGTCGGCGGATCATCGTGCAGGTGCCGCTCCGCCAGCCGCACGCATCCGACGTTCACCGAGCGGGCGGCCCGCACCCCGCTCGCGTCCCCGAGGACGAGTTCGGTCGAGCCGCCGCCGATGTCGGCGAGCAGGATCGGCGTGGCGACCGGGTCGGATCCCGCCGCGCCCGCCCCCGTCGACGCGCCCTCGACCGAACCGGCAAGCGAACCGGCAAGCGAACCGGCTCGGCCGACGAGGTCACCGATGGCGCCACCGAAGGACAGGGCCGCCTCCTCGTCCCCGCTGATCACCTCGGGGTCCACACCGAGGATTGCGCGGACCCCGGCGACGATCTCATGACGGTTGCGCGCGTCGCGGGTCGCGCTCGTGGCGACCATCCGCACCCGTGAGGCTCCCAGCCGCTCGATCTGCTCGGCATAGTCCCGCAGCGCGGTGAAGGTGCGGGCGAGCGCCTCCGGCGCGAGCTCACCGGTCCGGTCGACCCCGACCCCCAGCCGGACGATCTCCATCTGGCGGGTCAGCTCGTACAGGGTCGATCCCTCGACGTCCGCCACCAGCAGACGGATCGAGTTGGTTCCACAGTCGATCGCGGCGACCCGACTCACGGTCTCTCCTCCCCGGTCAAATCCCCTATCGGATCTCTATCGGATCCTCCGTCGGGTCCCCTATCGGATCCCCCTGTCGAACGACTGCCGGTCGGTCCGTCGCCCGCCGGCCCGCCGCCTGGGGCGGGTCCGGGCTGCGGGCCTCGTCGACGCCCGGACATCGGCCACCGGCCACGCACGGCCCCCGCCGCCCCCAGTCGGGAACAGCCGCAAGGGCCTCATCACCGAACGGATTGACTCCCGGACCCATGGCGAGACTGTGCGCTACGAGGACGTGCAGGCACTTGACCCGATCGGGCATGCCACCCGCGCTCGGGGCCGCGGGCAGCACCTCGTGCGCGTCGCGCCGGGCGAGGTAGTCCCGGTGGGCGGCGGCGTAGGCGGCGGCGAGCCGCGAATCCTCCGCCAGCCGGGCTGTCATCTCGCGCATCACCCCGGCCCCCTCCAGCCGCGAGATCGCCGACGCGGCCCGGGGGCAGGTGAGGTAGTACAGGGTCGGGAAGGGGGTGCCGCCGGCAAGCCGCGGTGCGGTCTCGACCACGTCGGGAAGACCGCACGAGCAGCGATGAGCCACCGCGAGGACGGCTCGCGGCTCGCGGGAGAGCTGACAGCGCACAATCTCGAGATCCTCGGCCGTCACCGCCGGTAGCATGCTCGCCCCCTCACCATCATCACCGTCCGCCAGGACCGTTCCTTCGCCCTTCGCCGCACCGGGGCCGGGGCTCCCGCCCCGTGACCGCTACGGCGTCGAGATCTCCGACCAGAGCCGGGCGTACCAGGCCGAACCCCCGGACGACCCGCCGCGGGTCTCGTCGCCGTCCTTGGTGGGTGCCGGTTTGATCGGCATCAGGTACGCCCGTTCACCGGGCTTGACGTAATGCAGCCGACGGCGCGCCTCGTCCTCGACCCAGGCCTGGTCGTCGTAGCGCTCGACCGTCGCCCGCAGCTCATGGACCCTCGCCTGGGCTTGCGCGTTGGTCCGGCTCAGCTCGGAGAGCTTGGCCTGCTGCTGCAGGTACAGCCGCAGCGGATAAGCGAGGGTCAGGACCAGCACGCAGATCACGACGGCGAGCAGGGTCGCCCTCGTGGTCAGCGCGGTGTTCCGCGGCGGCATGGGATCAGCCGGCCTGCCCGTGGCGGGGGAACGCAGCGGCGCCCGCGTACCGGGCCGCGTCGTCGAGTTCCTCCTCGATGCGCAGCAGCTGGTTGTACTTCGCGACCCGCTCCGAGCGCGCCGGGGCGCCAGTCTTGATCTGACCGCAGTCGACCGCGACGGCGAGGTCGGCGATGGTGGTGTCCTCGGTCTCGCCGGACCGGTGGGACATCATCGCCCGGTAGCCGCTACGGTGGGCCAGGTTCACCGCGTCAAGCGTCTCGGTCAGCGTGCCGATCTGGTTCACCTTCACCAGCAGGGCGTTCGCGGCCTTCAAGGCGATCCCGCGGGCCAGCCGCTCCGGGTTGGTCACGAACAGGTCGTCCCCGACGAGCTGCACCTTGCCACCGAGCCGCTCGGTGAGCGCCACCCAGCCGTCCCAGTCATCCTCGGCCAGCGGGTCCTCGATGGAGACGATCGGGTATGCGGAGACGAGCTCGGCATAGTAGTCGATCAGGTACTCGGCGCTACGCGAGTTGCCCTCGAAGGCGTACGACCCGTCCGCGTAGAACTCGGTGGAGGCGACGTCCAACGCCAGGGCGATGTCCGTCCCCAGGGCGAAGCCGGCCTTGTCGATCCCCTCGGCGATGAGGTCGAGAGCCTCGCGGTTGGTGGGCAGGCTCGGCGCGCAGCCGCCCTCGTCGCCCACGCCGGTCGCCAAGCCCCGCGCCTTCAGCACGCTCTTGAGCGCATGGTAAACTTCCGCACCCCAGCGCAGCGACTCGGCGAAGGTGCTCGCGCCGATCGGAGCAATCATGAACTCCTGGATATCGACGTTGGTGTCGGCGTGGGCACCACCGTTGAGGATGTTCATCATCGGCACCGGGAGCAGGTGCGCGGTCGGGCCTCCCAGGTACCGGAACAGCGGCAGGCCACTCGACGACGCCGCCGCCTTGGCCACCGCCAGGCTGACCCCGAGCAGGGCGTTGGCGCCGAGGGCCGACTTGCCCGGGGTGCCGTCGAGGTCGATGAGCGTCGCGTCGAGAAGACGCTGCTCGGTGGCCTCCAACTCCATAATCGCCGGACCGATCCGGTCGATTACCGCGGCCACGGCCTTGGTCACGCCCTTGCCGCCGTAGCGGTTGTCCCCGTCGCGCAGCTCGACAGCCTCGAAGGCGCCGGTGCTCGCCCCGCTGGGCACCGCGGCGCGGCCCAGCGTGCCGTCCTCCAGAACGACCTCGACCTCGACGGTGGGGTTGCCGCGCGAGTCAAGGATCTCGCGGGCTCCGACGGCCTCGATGGACGGCACGGCTTCGACCTCCGGTATGCGCTCTGACACGGAACGATGACGCGGTGGCAGCAGCGGACCGCCACGAGCCGGTGACCGGAAGCCACCACACCGCGGCAGGCCACCGGGGCAGACCCTGATGGCCTGCCGCGGATCGCAGCGCGGGACGAGCGGTGCCGTCCGGACGAAACCGGTCGCTGCGAGACTACCGTCGCCCCACGGCGACGCGACGCCGGTCCCGGCCCGGCGCGGCGCGTCCATTCACCCGCGGCGCGTCCATTCACCGGCCACCCGACGGTCATTCCACCGCCTGCCTGGCCGTCGGGCACCCGGACGTCGATCCTCCCGCGGACGGCGGTGTCACGCATCCCACAGGCCGGCGAGTTCGTTGTGGGCCACCGGTGCGGACCGGCTAACCGATCCGCCCGATCGGCGGCATGACCAGCGGACCGGCCGAGGGCAGACCGAGCCGCGCCGCCAGCGGTGCCAGCGCCCCCCAGCCCGGGACGAAGCCGGCACCGGGACCGGGGCCGAGCAGGCCCAGGGCGGACCCGGCCACCGACCCGGCCACGGACGCGGCGGCCCCGCGGTCCTCGCTGGACTTCGGCGACCGGACCCGTTCCAGCACCGACGGCTTGGGCGTCAGCCGCACCCGCGGGGTCTCACCGGCCGGCAGACCGGCGCGCGACCAGGCAAGTTCGATCGCCTGCGCCAACCCGCCGAGGACGTCCACCAAGCCGTGCGCATGGGCGTCCGCGCCGGTCCACACCCGGCCGCGGGCCAGCTGGTGCGCCTGGTCCCGGGACAGTCCGCGAGCGGTCGCTACCTTGTCGACGAAGTCGGCGTAGACCCGGTCCAGGAACTCCTCCAGCTTCTCCCGCTCCCCCGGGGTGAAGGGCCGCCGCGGCGACATCATCAGCGCATGCTCACCCTCCGCGACGGCACCGAAGCTCACTCCCACCTTGTCGAGCAGGCCGCTGATCACCTGCTTGCCGGCGAACACCCCGATCGAGCCGGTCAGCGTGCCGGGGTTCGCCACGATCGCATCGGATCCCAGGGCGACGAAGTAGCCACCAGAGGCCGCCACGTCACCCATCGAGACGATCAGCGGCCGACCGCTGGCCCGGAACCGCTCGGCCTCCCGGCGGACCAGGTCGGATGCGACGTAGGAACCCCCAGGGCTGCTCACCCGGAACACCGCCGCCGCCACCGCGGGATCACGCGCGGCGGAGCGGAAGGCCGCCGCGGTGGCCTCCGCGGCGAGCACCGGCCCGGAGAACGGACCCGGGGCACCGTGTCCGAGGACGACCGGCCCGGTCCCGTGGATGAGCGCGATGACCGCCTTCTTCGGGTCGCGATGCGGCGCCGTCACGGAGGGGGCCAGCGCACTCGTCCCGATGCCCGCGGCCTCGTCCGGGTGGAGGTGAGCCTCCCCGGCGCCGTCGGGACGGGAGCCGTCCCGATCATCGGGAGCCTCGCGGAAGAAGAAAGCCGCCGGGCCGCCGGCCGCCAGCGCCGCTACACGGCGCGCCGGGAACTTCTCCCACCGCTCGACGGACCGCCGGTAGGCGGAGGCGTACATCAGAACCGGCTCCGCGCCGGGCCCGCGGCGCGCATCGTCCCGGCCCGCGCCCTCCCCATCATCCTCGAATCCGGCCAACGGCCCCCGCGTCACCCGTTCCCGTGCCGCCGCGTACACCTCGTCGCGGTAGCCGAGACGGTCGACGAGACCGGTGTCGAGCGCGACGGACCCGGCCAGCGGTCCGAGATCGATCAGACGCCGGACCCGGTCGGTGGACAGCCCGCGTCCCTCGGCGATGCCGGCCACGATCTGGTCGGAGCTGGACTCGATGATCCGGCTGACCGCCTCCAGGTGCGCCGGGGTGAAGTCCCGCTCCACCAGCGTGTTGACGGCGTTCTTGTACTCGTACCGCTGGCCAATCTCGACGGAGATGCCGAGCCGGTCGAGCGCTCCTCGCAGGAACGGCGCCTCCATCCCGAGACCGGTCAGGCCGCAGTCACCGGGCGGGGCGAGCCAGATCTCGTCGAACGCGCAGGCCAGATAGTAGGGCGCCGTGCCGCCCCCGAACTCCCCGAAGGTGTCCGCGTAGGCGATGGCGGTGCCACCGGCCGCACGAAACGCGGCGATCGCGGCGCGAATCTCCTGGATACGTGCCAGCGGCATCCCGCAGGCGGCGATGTGCGCAACTACGACGGACACCCGGGGATCCTCGGTCGCGTACCGTAGGCCTTCGACAACATCCCGCAGGGTCGTCCGGCGCCGGGCGAGCGCCAGGGTGATCGGGTCGGTGGGGGCGCCTTCGATCGGGTCGACCGTCAGATCAAGTTCAAGGACGATCGGAGCCGTCCGCCGCGCCGCGATCTGGCGGACGTCGGCCAGCGCCTTACGTGGGATGGCAGCCATGCCCTCAGAGGCTAGTCTTCCCCCACACGGCGCCTTCGGCGCAGTGCGGGGACCCCTGGCACCAGGCGCCGTACGGGGTCTCCGTTCAGTCGCCTCCGGCGACCTCTCTGAGATAACCAACAGACAGCCCACGACG
>NZ_CDWTNB010000168.1:0-8810 GCF_977947065.1 Frankia sp. CgJB1 | reverse complement strand
CCTAGAGCAATACCCGACGTGAGACACGCGCCTATTCGACGAGGCGGATGGTGCAGTAGCGGGTGGCGGTGCGGGCGAGTCGGGCGTCGGAGGTGACGAGAGTGATGGCTCGGGATTCCGCGAGCGCGACGTAGGCGGCGTCGTAGCCGCTGATGCTGGCGCGGAGCTGCCACATGCGGGGTAGGAGCTGTTCGACGGGCACGTGGTCGACGCCAAGCTGGGGAATCCGGTTGATCGTGGCCTGCGCCTGGTCATCGCTGATCTTGTTGTCGAGAGCGAGCCCGCGCATGACCGAGAACAGCTCGATCTTCCAGTGCTCGGGAGCCGCCCACTCTGGGTCGGCGCTCAGGATCGAGCGGGCCCGTCGCCCTCGGTCGTCGGCGTAGACGAGGTCGTTGGCGAGCACGGAAGCGTCCACTACGACCATCCGGAACCGTGCGCTCCTGGCTCGTCCGTTGATGTCGCCTCGACGTGCATGGCGCGGGCGGCTGCCAGCACGTCGGCGGCGGCTGGAGCATCCACGCCGGCGCCGACGCCCGCCGCGAGTTCGTCTTCCACAGCAGCGAGGACCTGCTGGTTTCGGGCATACCGGGCCTGTCGGGTGAGTACTCCGAGTAGGAACGCCTGCAGTGACTGGCCTTGCTGGCGAGCGTACTGCGCGAGCGTGTCACGTACGCCTTCCGGTACGTCGCGTACGGTGACTGCAATTGGCGCGCCTGCATTATGACTGCAGAATGCAGGCTGGTCAAAGTCGGGTCGCGGTCGAGTACGAACTGCTCGGCGCGGCCGGGGTCACGGTCGTGGGAATGCCCGAGCTCGGCGAGCGGGCCCGCGCCATGAAGGCTCACCTGGCCGTCTGATCATCGACTGGATCGTCCGCGATGGTGCCCGGGTGGGCCGGTGCCCGCCCCGGCTGCCGCGCGGAGGTCGGTCCGGGCGATCTTCTTGCCCGCCGACGACGCATCCGGCGCGCCTTAACGGATATCGTAGGTGGCGCGGCGTCGCCGTGCCGCCACGCCGCTGGCTGATCGAAACCAAGGGCGCGCCATCCCTTTCAGCTGAGGTGGCTCAGCAGTTGAGGCGGCTGCGGCGGTGCGGTCGGCGCAACCGCGAGGGGGTGGGTCGGTGGGCGTGATTCGGGTGGAACCATACGGCGGCCGCGACTTCGACGTCGAGGTCGCGGAGGAGACGTCTCCGGGAGTCCGCGGGCTCTCCTTCAACTACCGGGTGCAGGTCGATGACAAGGTGCTCGCGGCGGTGGGGCTCTCGCCCGACGATGTGCCGGGCCTGATCGCGTTGGTCCGCGCGTCGTTCGCGTTCCTGCTCGCGCGGGAACCGGCCGGGTCCATCCTGCCCACCTTCGAGCTGTCCGAGATCACCCGCTACTTCCCGAACTATCCGGCGGAGATCTCCGGCAGCGTGCCGAGATGAGCGGGGCCGGGGCACCGGGGGACGTGGACGCTCTGCTACTCGTCTCGTTCGGGGGTCCCGAGGGGCCCGGCGACGTGTTGCCGTTCCTCCGCAACGTGACCAGGGGCCGGGACATCCCCGCCTCCCGGCTGGCGGTCGTCGCCGAGCAGTACCACCTGTTCGGTGGGCGTAGCCCCCTCAACGAGCAGAACCGGGCGCTGGTCGCCGCGTTGCGTGCGGAGCTGCTCGGGCTGCCGGTCTACTGGGGGAACCGGAACTGGGCGCCCTATCTGACCGACACGGTCGCCCAGATGGCTGCCGACGGCATCCGGCGTGCCGCGTGCTTCGTCACCTCGGCTTTCTCGTCCTACTCGGGATGCCGGCAGTACCGGGAGGACCTCGCGGCGGCCGCCGCCGCGGTGGGGGACCGTGCGCCCGAGCTGGTGAAGCTGCGGCTGTTCTTCGACCATCCGGGGTTCGTGGAGCCGATGGTGGACCGCGGCGTCGCGGCGCTGGCCGACCTGCCGGCGAAGGTGCGTCCCGATGCCCATCTGATCTTCACCGCGCATTCGCTCCCCCTCGCGCAGGCCCGCGCCAGCGGGCGTGGCGAGGGCGCCTACGCTCACCAGCTGCGGGCTACCGCAGCGGTGATCACCGAGGGGATCGAACGCATCACCGGCGTGCGTCATCCCTTCGACCTGGCCTTCTGTAGCCGCAGTGGGTCGCCGGACGTGCCGTGGCTCGAGCCGGACGTGCGCGATCGGCTCGCGCGGCTGGCCGCGGCGGGGGCCGCCAGTGCCGTGATCATTCCGCTGGGATTCGTCAGCGATCACATGGAGGTCCGCTATGACCTCGACGTGGGGGCCCTGGAACGGGCGCGGGAGCTGGGCCTGCCGGCGACGCGGGCGGGCACCGTCGGGGTGGATCCGCGGTTCGTCTCGATGGTGGGAGAACTGATCGAGGAGCTGCGTCGTCCCGGCGGCGCCCGACGGTCGCTGACCGGCCTCGGGCCCTGGCCGGCGGACTGCCCCACGCACTGCTGCGAGCCCTTCGGGCCGCCGCGGACCTGAACCCCGCGGACCCGAATCCGGGGTGGTCCTGAAGCCAGGAGGGTGGGGGAGGGCGGACCGCATGGCGAGGCGGCCATACTGATGGCGAACCGATACTGATGGGGAACGAAGCGATCAGGACCGAACGACGAAGCGAGTCAAGGTAACGGAGCGATCGGAGATATGCGGCGCTACGTGTTCGAATCCCCGGAAAGGTTCGTGGTGGGAACCGTCGGCCAGCCGGGTGACCGGATCTTCTTCCTGCAGGCTGCCAGGCGTGGTCAGGTCGTGACGGTCGGTCTGGAGAAGACCGAGGTCACCGCCCTGGCGGAGGGGCTGACCGCGTTGCTAGGCCAGGTGGGCCAGACCCAGGGCATCGTGCTTCCGACCGCTTCGGACGTCGAGATCGATCTTGCCCCGCTGGATGCCCCGTTCGAGGAGGACTTCCATCTGGGCCAGCTCACGGTGTCCTGGGACGGCCACCGGGTCTTCGTCGAGGCGGCCGGGCTGTCCCCCGGGGAGTTCCGGCTCCCCGAGAGCGAGGACGAGCTCGACTCGTTGCGGGTGGGACTGTCGATCAAACAGGCCCGTGCCTTCATCGAACGAGCCCGCACGATCGTTGCCGCCGGGCGTCCACCGTGCGTCCTGTGCGGCCGCCCGGACGATCCGGCCGGGCACTTCTGCCCTCGGCTGAACTGATCGGAGCCGGCCGGAGCCGGCCGGGGCGGGCAGCCGGCGATCGTCAGTTCGAGGGCGGCACAGGGGCGTACGTCGGGTCGAAGGCATCGTAGGCTGCTGCATAGGCGCGACGCACTGCCGCGGAAAGGTTGCGCAGCGCCGCGGACCTGCGGGCGATCTCGCTCGCGGTCACCGCGGCACCGTCGTCCCGGGCAGCGAGGTCGAGCAGGGCCGACAACCGCTCCGCCCGGGCCAGCAGGGCGTGCGCCCCCGGTGGATGACCCGGGCCCAGCCCCGGGCCCGGCTCCTCCTCCCCGCGGTCGCGCAGCAGGGCGAGCACCTCGGGGCGAGCGCTTGCGATGTCGAGGTCGATGAGCGCGGCCGTCGTGGTGCGGATCGCGTTGCTGAGGTCGTGTTCCGCGGCGCGCAGGCCGGCTCCGGGCGGTGGCACGCGGGACGCGACGAGCACCCGCCAGTGCACCGACTCCAGCCGCCCCTCCAGGGCCGGCCCGTGCACGACGACCCCGGGAACGAGCACCAGCGGTGGGTTCGGGCCGATCACGATGATCGCCTCCCCGGCGGTGATCGCGTCCCTGTTCACCTCCGCCGGGCCGGGCAGGCCGGTGGCGTCCCCGGGGGCGGGCAGGACCAGCCGGAGCCGTTGCGCTCTGGCCGAACGCAGGGCTCCCAGGCCCAGCACGAGCGGCTCGTCGCCGAGGGTGTGCGGCGCCGCCTCGCCGCCGAGCGCGCGGTGCATCTGGGTGATGACGTCGTCGAGCCCGACGAGCCCCGCAAGCCACGCATTGCCCCATCCGGTGAGGACTCCGGACCGGGGCGACGCTGACAGGGCGGGAAGCACATTGCCTACCGTAGGCAATCGAGGAGCCTTCAGGCTCGCCGAGGAGGCCGTACCAGACCTTTTTCCGGGTGATAGCGCCATTTGTCGCCTCTGGGCAGGCACCGCCCGGCCAGCCAGGGCAGGCCTACGCTCAGCAGCCAGTAGGAATGCTCGATGATTCCTGGAGCCGGTTCCTCATGATCGGGTCCGTCCGGCAGACCCACGAGTGCTACCCCGGCGTGCGACAGACGATGGGCGAACGCCTGCGCGATCAGGCGGTGGCCGCGTGGCCCCGGGTGGATCCGGTCCACGTCGAAGCTGGACCGGCTGCGCACCGCAGGGTGCCCGCCGAGGTCGACCATCAACACCCCGGGGTCCGTCCGGGCCGCGGCATGGACCGCCGCGTTGAGCCGTTCGACCCGTTCGCTCAGGATCCGGCCGAACGGCGCCGGCACCGGGAGCAGCCGGCTGGGATCGGGCATGGTCGCGGTGAGCACGACGACTCCGTCAGCCCGCAGACGGCCTACCGTCCAGACCAGGTCCTGACGTAACCGCAGCGGATCGAACGTCGGTTTCAGCACGTCGTTCATGCCGGCGATCACGCTGGCGATCTGGGGGCCTAGCGACAGGGCGACGGGAAGCTGACGGGTACGCACGTCGTGCGTGGTCGCTCCCGTGGTGGCCAGATTGGTGAATTCCACGGCGCCGGCCGGGCCCAGGCACGCGGCGAGCCGGGCGGCGAAGCCCCGTCCTCCCGTCGCGGAGCGGCGGTGTTCGCGTCCCATCGTCACGCCGTCGCCGAGGCCGACCGTGATGCTGTCGCCCAGCGCGACGAACCGCCGGGATCCGGTACCGGAGTCCATGGTTCTGCCCGCCTTTCAGACCGCGAGTCAGGCCGCGAGCGGCGGCGCCGGTGGCTGCGGGAAGGCCGTGCCCGGGGCGGCCGGACCGGGCGAGTCGTGGCAGGTGAGGAAGCCCGCGACCGTGGTCGACCAGGGGAACTGCTCCGCGCGGGCCCGGGCCGCGACCCGGCGCGCGTGGACCTGCGCCGGCGAGGCGGACAGCAGGTCCACGACGGCGTCGGCGAACGTGAATCCGCTGCCCGCGGCGATCACGCCTACTCCCGGGACGATCAGTTCTGCGAGCGCACTGGCGTGGTGCACCACTGCCGGGGTGCCGCTGGCGAGCGCCTCTAGGGCGGTCAGCCCGAAGGTCTCCACCGGGCCGGGAGCGAGCGCGAGGTCGGCGGTCGCCAGCAGGCCGGCGAGCCGTTCCCGGTCGGCCACGAACCCGAGGAAGGTTACCGGCAGCCCGGCCGCATGCCGTTCCAGCCGGCCCCGATGGGCCCCGTCACCGGCGATCACCAGGCGCGCCGGCACCCGGCGGCGGACGAGTTCGGCTGCCGCGTCCACGGCGAGGTCGACCCGCTTCTCCGGTGCCAGCCGGCTGGCCACCACCAGCAGCGCCTCCTGGTCACGGGCGAAGGCGCGTCGCAGGGTCAGGTCGTGGTGAGCGGAGGAGAAACGGTCGAGCTCGACGCCGAGCGGAACGTGGCGCAGGTTGCCGGCGCCGATGCGGACGAACTCCGCCGCCGCCCAGGCCGTCGTCGCCACGACGGAGTCGAAGGCGGCCGCGAGCGAAGCGTTCGCCCGGTCCGCGGCTGTCGAGACCGGCAGGACTCCCCGCAGCGGTGCGGGTGTCCAGGTGCCGAGCAGGCGGTCGAGCCGCTCGTGGCTGACGACCAGCGACGGCACCCCGCGACGGCGGGCCCATCGGGCTAGTGGACGCAGGGTCGCCCGGTCGTGGACCTCGAGCCGGTCGGGCCGTTCCCGGTCGAGCAGGTCGGTGACGCGCCACGGCTCGGTGATGATCCGGTAACCGGTTCCGGGTAGCCGGGGGGCGCGTAGTTGGAACACGCGGGCATCCGGCTGGACCAGTTCGGCGTCCTGCTCGCCCGGAATGATCTGGACGACCTCGTGGCCCGCCGCGGTGTAGCCGGCGGCGAGGTGGCGCAGTGTCGTCCGGATGCCGCCGGAGGCCGGCGCGACGAAGTTTGCCGCCTGCACGATCTTCATGCTGACCACCCGTCGTTTCTCGTTCCGGGCCGCTCGCGTGCGTCCCATCCGTCCCGTCGTCCGCCCCGCCGTCCGCTCCGTCCCTCGATGACCGGGCCGGGGTGCCTGAGGCGGCCGAAGCGGCCGGCCCCGCCGCCGGTGCCGAGCACGTCACGGTAGTGGCCGAGCAGCTCGTCGCCGACCGCGCTCCACCCGCATCCCACGACCGACTCCCGGGCCGCCGCACCCATCGCCACCCGGCGAGGGAGGTCGTCGGCCAGGGCCGCGACCTGCGCCCGCAGGGCCGCGGGATCGCCGGGAGTGTAGTGCAGCCCGGTGCGGCCGTGCTCGACAACGTCGAGCAGCCCGCCCGCCGCGGGGGCGACCACCGGTACCCCGCTCGCCTTGGCCTCCTGCGCCGCCTGGCAGAATGTCTCGTGGATGCCGGTGTGGACGAAGACGTCGAGACTCGCGACCGCAGCCGAGAGCTCCTGCCCGGCGCGGAATCCGAGGAACGCCGCGTTCGGCATCGACCGGGCGAGGGTGGGGCGGGAGGGGCCGTCACCGACGACGACGAGCCGGGTGTTCGGGATGTCGGACACCGCTCCGAGCAGCTCCACCCGCTTCTCCCGGGCCAGCCGGCCGACGTAGCCGACCAGGACCTCGCCGTTCGGAGCGAGGCTGCGGCGCAGTTCGTCGTCCCGGTGCGCCGGGTGGAAGCGTTCGAGGTCCACCCCTCGACTCCAGCGGGCGACCCGTTGCACGCCCTGGCTCAGGAGGGTGTCGACGGCATCCCAGGACGGCGCGAGGGTCCGGGCCGCGAGCCGGTGTATGATGGCTAGCCAATGCCAGATCGTGCGTTCCGCGGTGGCCAGCCCGTAGCGGGCGGCGAACGCGGCGATGTCCGTCTGGTAGACGGCGATGCTCGGTATGCCGAGCCGCCGCGCCGCGAACACCGCCTGCGCCCCGAGGCCGGCGGGCGCCGCCAGATGGACGATGTCCGGGTCGAACTCCCGTAAGGCGGCGGGAAGCCCGGGCCACGGGACTGCGAAGCGAAACGCCGGGTAACCCGGTAGGGGAGCCGACGGCGCCCACAGCACCGGTGCGCCGGCGTGGCTGCGCGCCGCCGCGCATCGGGCGGCGGGCGCCGGAGCCGGCGCGATGACCATCGCCTCGTGCTGCCGGTCCCGCAGGTGTTCCAGCACTCGACAGACCGTGTTCGTCACCCCGTCGACATGGGGGAGGAACGACTCGGTGATCACCGCTATGCGCACACGAGCACCGTGGCAGGGTATGGAGCCGTGCCGCAGACGGCCAGCCGACCGTTACATGAACGTTCTGGCACAGCTTGGTGCACCGTACGGGTGTACACGACCGGCTGTTCATCCGGTCGGCGGATCCGGGCCGGATTCCCGTCCAACCTGGCGCCATCTAACACAGCGTCACCCGACATGGTGTTATTCGATCACGATGTCATCTGACATAGTGCCACTTGACATAGTGCTATCTACCATAGTGTTACTTGACATGATGTCACACGACATAGTGCAACATGATGCTATCCGACATGGTGTCGTTCGACACGGCGCCCGGCGGGCGCCATGGTTCCTGGTCCGCACCGTCGCACGCCGGCCGCCAGCATTTTCCCAGGGCGCCGGTGAGGAGGATATTTGGAGGCACGGGGCGGCGCACCGGTCGGGGAGTGAGAGCCATCGAGGTGTACGCGTGATGTTCAGGCGGCAGGACACGGTCCTGATCACGTCCGCGGCCCGGTCGCGGCAGTCGGACATCCATCGGCGGGAGGTGCGTTACCTCCTCTCGATGATGTTCCGGATGCTCTGCTTCGTGCTCGCCGTGGTTGCCTTCCACGGCTGGCTGCGGTTTGTCGCTGTCGCGATGGCCGTGATCATTCCGTGGGTCGCGGTGGTCATCGCCAATGGCGGTCCGGCGCCCGAACGCGACCGGCCCGCCAGCTACGATCCGGGCCAGCCGGCGGCGGGCGAGCCGCCGGCCCTGGAGGCCGATCCCCACCGGGTGGTCGACAGCGAGGGCTGGGTGGATGACGAGGGCTGGGTGCACGGCCATCCGGACCCACCGGGCCGGGACGGCAGCGGACTCGGCGAGGCGCCCGTCTCCGGGCCGTCGGGTTGACGTCAGGTTGAGCCGGTGAGGTGCATCAGCTTCACCACTGACTACGGACTCGCCGACGGCTTTGTTGCAGCCTGCCACGGGGTGATCCTGCAGACGGTGCCGGACGCCCGGATCATCGACGTGACCCACCTGGTGCCGCCGGGGGACGTGCGGCGGGGGGCGGCCGTGCTCGCCCAGACGGTGGGTTCCCTGCCTCGGGGGGTGCACCTCGCCGTGGTGGATCCCGGGGTGGGCACGTCGCGCCGGGCCCTGGCACTGCGCGCGGTCGGCGGTCACCTGGTCGGGCCCGACAACGGCCTGCTGATCTCCGCGGCCGAGCGGTTGGGGGGGATCGAGGCCGCGGTCACGCTGGCGGTGCGGCCCGGAACCCCCGCGACGTTCCACGGCCGGGACGTCTTCGCCCCGGTGGCTGCCGCCCTGGCGCGCGGGACGCCGCTCCAGGAGGTCGGTGAGCCGGTGGAGCCGGCGACCCTGGTCCGTCCGCGGGCGGCCCTGGCTCGGCTACGCCCGGATGGCACCGTGGAGACCGAGGTGGTCCTCGTTGACACGTTCGGCAACGTCCAGCTCGCGGCCTCCGGCGCGCTGCTCGGCGCGGCCGGGCTGCGCCCGCCGGGTCGGGCGGTGCTGCGA
>NZ_CDWTNB010000167.1:5805-9287 GCF_977947065.1 Frankia sp. CgJB1 | reverse complement strand
GGGCGGTGCTGCGACCGCTCCGGCGGGACCGCCCGACCGGGGCCGAGCAAGCGGCCGGGCCGCCCGCGGCCGCGGGCCCGATGGTTGAACTGGCGGTAGGGGTCACCTTCGGTTCCGTCGGCCCGGGGGAGGCGGTGCTCTACGTCGACTCGGCGGGGATGGCGGCCCTCGCCGTGCGCGACGGTGACGCCGCGCATGCCCTCACGCTTATGCCCGGCGACCGCCTTACGCTGCGCCGCTGGGACAGGCGTCTGGGGCGCCCACCGCCCGTCGGGTGACGGCACCGGTCAGCACCGGTCAGCACCGGTCAGCAGAATCCCGGGAAGGTCAGCCAGCTCGGCCCCGGGTCGGGAGCGTCATCGCGCAGGACCGTTCCCTCGATCTTGCCGTACGGCCGGTCCGCGGCGTAGTAGATCGTGTTGGGATTATCGAGCCCGAACGGTTCTAGATCAACCAGGAAGTGGTGTTTGTTCGGCATTGACAGGCGGATTTCGGCGACGTCGGCGTGCGCGGTCAGTGCCGCCTCGCCCATCCGGTACAGGGTCTGTTGCAGAGCCAGGCTGTGGAGGCTCGCGAAGGTGCTGACCAGAGCCGTCCGTATCTCGTCGAACAGTCGTTCGAAGCCGAGGTCTGACCGGGCGTAGCGCCAGCGGGCGGTGACCTCTGTCGCCAGGATGCGGTCTGTCGTCTCGGGCAGCGTGGTGTACCGGTCGCGGAGAAACCCCGAGAATTCCGAGCCGGTCGACTTCAGCAGGACCAGCCCGGCGAGTCCGGACACGACGAAGGCCGTGTCACGGTCGAGGGTGACGACCGTCGTCCTTTTCTCCCCAGCCGACCTGCTGAAGGCATGGTCGTGCGGCACCCCGTCCACCGGGATGCGGTCCCACCGGTACTGCTCGATTTCTATCCGGGCGCCGTCGATCCACGGGAGGGATCCGACGAAATGGTGACCCAGCCGGATCGCGAAATCCTCGATCTGGCCGATTCCGTGCTCGCGGGCGAAGGCGTAGACGGTGTTTTTCTGCGTGTCCGTGGTGAGCACGTGCGCATTGTCGCCGGACAGGTGCGCGGCGGCGAAGTCACCACGAAGCGCAGTGGAGACGTTCAGATCGGTGATCTGGTGCACCGGTCCGTTCCGCGCTACGTGGACGAGACGGACCTCCGCCTTTCCATACTGATTGGGCCCGAGAACGATCGCCATGTGGCCTCCCTGTCGTGGGACGGTCATTTCCCTTATCCGGAGTGCGCCTTTCGCCCGGCCGGGTCGATCGGCCTGCCGCGGGTCCGACCGTCCCGGCGCGTCGTGCCGGCACCGGTGCGGGCCGGAGACCGCCGAACGTGGCCTGACCATTCTGCTGGACCGGGTGACCTCCCGGACTGACAGTGAGTTTCGCGCGCCCGGCTCGTGCCGTTCGTCGTGCCGTTCGTCCTCCGGCCCCTCGCCCCGGCCTGTCGCCGGGGTGCCCCTCCGGGCCAGGTGGACCGCGGGGTGGGATCACGCGGTGGTGACCCGTCCGGGTGGCTTCCGGTAATGGAAAGTCAGCGAGACGTCAATGGTCTCGCATGCCGGCGGTGCCGTGTACCGCCCGGTCGTCTCTGGTTGCGGAAACTCATCTGCACGGGTGACGGGTTGCGTCTTCTTTGATATCGCCGTGGGTTCTGGCCGTCGTTTCGGGTGGTCGGTGAAATGTCCTCCGGGCCGGGCAACTCGGGAAGGCGTTCGTGCGTCAGAAGGGGAGAAGGGGAGGGGTGTATGTGGGACGCCTGGAGAGTGCTACTCTCCGTATTAAGATGCTCGACGCTGGGTGATGCTCTTCCGGTTGGCGCCGTAGATTCCGCTGATCGAGGATACGTGGGGTTGATCTCTGGGTACCGTTCGGACGTAGCTTCCCGTCCGGCGACGCTGCCGGCGCGGTCTTCAAGAGGGGGCATTACATGTCTCGCTCGGTAATGATTCCCTCACGTATTTTCCGTGGGTGGGGTCGCTCGGCCCGGCTGGAATCCCGGCCGGCGGGATCGCCTGGTCGCCGGCCCCGGCGGTGGCCGGGGGGGACGCTTCTGCTTGCCGCGGTGCTGTCCGCGGCGGCCTGTTCCGGCGGGGGGGCATCACCGGCGCCGGCCGGGGCCACCCCCGCGCCGGATCCGGCGGCGAGCGTGACGGTCACGCCGGGGGACGGCGCCACCGGGGTGGCGCTGACCAGCCCGGTCGTCGTGCGCGGCAACGCCCCGCTGGCCGCGGTCTCCGTCAACCGGAGGGCGAGCGCGTCGGAGAAGACGGAGCCGGGGATACTGCTCGGCACCTTCTCGGCCGATCATCGGACCTGGACATCCTCCGGTGGGCTGTTCGCCGATTCGCGGTACGACGTCGAGGCGTCCACGTCCCCGGCGACGGGCATCGTCGGGACGACGTCGGTGCGGACCGGCTTCGTGACCGGCGTCCCGGCGAAGTCGTTCAAGGTCTCCTGGGAGCCGGTCGCGGGCCAGACCGTCGGGATCGGCGCGCCGATCAGCCTGACGTTCAGCGCGCCCGCGCCCAGTCGGGCCGCCGTCCAGAGCCGGCTGGTCGTACGGACCGATCTGCCGGTCCTCGGCGCGTGGAACTGGCTGTCGAACCGGGTCGTCATGTGGCGGCCGAAGGAGTACTGGAAGCCCGGGACGAAGGTGCACGTCGAGGCCAACTTCGCCGGCTACGACGCGGGCGGGGGCCGGCTGGGGGTCAAGGACCGGGCGATGGACTTCGTCATCGGCTCCGCCCAGGTCTCCAAGGTCGACTCGGCCACCCACACGATGAAGGTCTTCCGGGACGGGCAACTGCTGCGCACGATGCCGGTCAGCCTCGGCAAACCCAGTCTGCCGAGCATGGATGGCCCGCACAACGTGCTGGGCAAGTCAGCTGAAGTGATCATGGATTCGGCCACCGTAGGCATCCCCCAGGGCGACCCGGACTACTACTACGAGAAGGTCCAGTGGGCGGTCCACTACACCAGTGGCGGGCAGTACGTGCATGCCGCGCCCTGGTCGGTGCCCTCCCAGGGACGAGCCAACGTCTCCCATGGGTGCGTGAATGCCTCACCCGCCGACGCCCAGTGGTTCTACAACTTCACCCGGCTCGGTGACATCATCGACATCGTCAACACCGGTCGGCCGCCGGACACCTCACAGCTCGGCAACGCGTGGTCGGTCCCCTGGGCCACGTGGAAGGCGGGCAGCGCGCTGCCAGTGTCCGACCAGCTCGCCCCCGCGGTGAGCCTCGACTCCGCGGTGAGCACCGTCACGCCCGGGCCTGCGGCCGCCATCCCCAGGACCGGCTCGGCGGGCGCCGGCGCCTGACCGGGCGATCGCGGGTCTCGCAGCCGCGGCAGCGTGGACGACGCCCGGCCCGACCAGCTCGGTGCCGGGCGTCGTCAATATGCGCCCTCGGCCGCTCCCACCGCGGTGGCGGGATGGCGTTGGTGGCGGGATGGCGCGGGGCGGCGGAGTGG
>NZ_CDWTNB010000167.1:0-5374 GCF_977947065.1 Frankia sp. CgJB1 | reverse complement strand
CGCCCGGCCCGACCAGCTCGGTGCCGGGCGTCGTCAATATGCGCCCTCGGCCGCTCCCACCGCGGTGGCGGGATGGCGTTGGTGGCGGGATGGCGCGGGGCGGCGGAGTGGCGCGGGGCGGCGGAGTGGCGCGGGGCGGGGACAGCCGGTCAGGGGGAGGAGCCGGGCGGGCGAGCAGGCGGCGAATTTCCGCCCGGGGGAAGCGTCGTAAACGACGGATCGGCCCGTGACGGTTGCGAACGGCTCATGCTGTTGAGTAAGGGTATGGAGAGCGAGCTGTCGAGACGCTCCGGCCCGTCGCGACGGTTGGTGCGCCGGTCTGTTCGCGCGTGCGGTCCTGCCCGAGGGCGTAGAGGCGCGCGGGTGCGACGTTCGAGAAGTGCATAGTGAGGCGCTTGCGCAACCAGACCACCGGCCTGCCGGTCTGGTGGGTCGAGGTGCTGATGCTGGTGATCCTGTACTACTCCTACACCGGCACCCGCGCCGTGGCCGACGCCTCCACCGGCGAGGCGATGCGGATGGGCCACGATCTCCTGCGCCTGGAGACCTTCCTGCACCTCGATCCCGAGCTCGGGCTCAACCGCTGGTTGCAGAGTGTACCGGTGTTGGCGATCCTCTGTTGTTACTACTACGCGACGCTGCACTTCGTCGTGACGCCGGCTCTGCTGGTGTGGATGCATCGTCGGCACTCCCCCCGGTACGCTCAGGTCCGCTGGACGCTGGTGATCACCACTCTGATCTGCCTGGTCGGGTTCTTCCTGTTCCCGACCGCCCCGCCCCGGTTGCTCACCGGCACGTCCTATGTCGACACCATGTCCCACTTCGAGGGCTGGGGATGGTGGAGCGGTAGCGCGAGCGCCGCCCCGAACGGCCTGGAGGGACTGACGAACCAGTACGCCGCGCTCCCGTCGCTGCACTGCGCATGGTCGTTGTGGTGCGGTTTCCTGCTGGTGCGCTTCGGGCGCCGACCGCTGCTCCGGGTGCTCGGCGCGCTCTATCCGGCGGCGACCCTGTTCGTCGTCATGTCGACGTCGAACCACTATCTCTTGGACGCCGTCGCCGGATGGGCGGTCCTGGGCGTCGCCGCCGGTGCGGTTGCGCTCGTCGCCGGGTGGCGGTCCCGGGTCGGTTTCGTGGGGAGCGCCGCCGGGCAGCCGGCCGTGCCGGAAGTCGGATCGCCGCTTGCGCCGAACGCACTGGCACCGGTGTCCGTGCCACCGCCGTCTCCGCCGCCGTCTTCCCTGGCACCCCGCCCGCCTTCCCCGGCGCCTCCGCCCGCCCCGCCGGCCACCTCCAGCATGGCGGTGCGGGTCACGCCGGTGGCGCGAGCCGACGGAGTGCACGCGAACTGATCGCGGTGGGTGGCCGATGCCGATCCGACCGTGTCGGCCTGGTGCGGCTCCCCAGGTGGGTGCATCTTTCGCCCCGATGCGTTACTTCTGGGACCGATGTGCGAAAGTTGCGGGAAAGCGGTTTTCCCGGCCGCGTCCGACCTTGCGGCACCCCCTCCCCAACACCTCGAAGATCGGCCCTGTCCCGACGATCAGCGCCACCTCGAAGATCCCGCGTCCGGTCCGATCCTGCTCGGAGTCCGATCGATGTCCCTGTCCACGGCCGTGCGTCTGCAACGCCCGCGCCCGGTCGCCTTCGCCATCGCACTCGTGCTGGCGTGGTTGCTGCTTGCTCTTGTCGCGTTCGCCCTGCGCCGCGGTCCCATCGAAGATGATCTTTCCGCCCGGGCGACCGCGGCGGTCCGGTCCACCGGCGGCGGGCACGCCCAGGTTCACGTCGAGGGGCGTGATGCGGTCGTCACCGGTCGTTTCCCGAGTGCCGCCGCCGCCGAACAGGCGCGGGCCTCGGCCGCGGTCGCCGGCACGACCTCCGCGCGTCTCGGTGACGACGTGGTCATCGCGACCGAACCCGCGCGCCCCCTGGTGCTCGCCGTGGCCGGCCGAGGACTGTCGATCACGGCGACCGTGCCCGACCGGGCGAGCCGTGCCGTGTTGCTCGCCGCCGTGGCGGACGCGAGCGGCGGGTCGGTGACCGGCGAGGTCCGGGTCGACCCGGCCATGGCGGAGCCGCCGGTGGAGGCGGTGGCCGCCGTCGCGGCGGCGCTGCGCGGTTTCCCCGGGAACCACTCGGTCACAGTCTCCGGGACGACCGTGGCGGTGGCCGGCAGCGCCCCGGACGAGGCCACGAGGCGGCGCCTCGGCGCCCAGGTGCTGGCGGCGGCTGGTACCACCGTTCCTGATGCCACCCTGGACAACCGGCTTGTCGTCCCGGGAGAGAAGCCTGCCGCCCCGGCGGCGAAGCCCACCTCCGACGCCGGGGCCCTCGCGGCCCTACGCGCTGCCCTCGACGGTCGGAACGTGACGTTCCCGGTCGGCGCAGCGACACTGAGCCCGCCGGCCCGCCTTTGGCTTGACCGGGTGGCGGCGGCGCTGCGCGCCGGCCGGGTCGTGGTCCTGGTCGGCGGCCACACCGACGCCTTCGGGCCGGCGACCCTCAATCAGGCGTTGTCTCTGGACCGGGCCCGGGTGACTGCCGACTACCTGACGGACCGGGGCGTACGTCCCGACCTCATGCGCGTCGCCGGGTTCGGTTCCCGGTGGCCGGAGGCCGACAACGCCACGCCCCGGGGACGGGCGGCCAACCGTCGGGTCGAGATCGTCCCGTGGCCCGATCGCTGATTCTGGGCGAGCCCGATCCCGGCTGATCCGGTCGATCTGCAGTCCGGCCGATTTCCGGCCCAGTGTCACGGTGATGTCGCGGATGCGCGACCGTCTTGCCTGCGGCCGGTGGCCCATGGCACCCTCTGCTTAGGGAAGCCTTAGCTAAGGCTGCTCCGTAGGGTCGACTGCCCCACGGGGTCGAAGGATCATCGACAGATCGACAGGGTCGCGAACTGCCGCTTGGCCGTCCGCGTGCTGGCTGTCTCGGGCGTGGTGAGGTGCGGTGCTCGTCTGTTCATGCTTCGCGGTGTCCGACCGGATGCTACGCAATGTGATCGCGTCGGGTGCCTGCGACGTTGACGCCGTCGGCGAGCGATGTGATGCCGGGACGGGCTGTGGCGGTTGTGTAGAGGAGATCGCCGAGCTGTTGGACGAGGCGTACGCGCGCCGCGGCAGCCCGGTCGCCAGGGCGGGGTAGGGTTCCGGAGGGGTGCTGGTCACCTCGTTGTGGTACCCCGCGTGGCGGCCCGCCCGCCCGCGACCCGTACCGCCCGGACCATCCGCAACGATCGAGCTCCCGGCGCCGCGTCCCCCGCCGTTGACCGCCGCGCCCGCCGACCGGCTCCGGCTCGCCCACTATCTGCTCGTCGGCGACATCGGGTTCGACTCGGCGGTGGCCGTGACGGACGCCCCGCCGGCCGCGGGCACCTTCGCGTTCGTGGTGTTCTCCCAAGGCAGAGTGGGGAGCCGGGTGCAGGCGGCATACCTGATGGAGGCGCTCGCCAGCCACGGTTTCGTCGTCGCGGCCCCCGATCATCCCGGTGACACGATGCTCGACGCGGCCTCCGGGCGGCAGGCGTCCCTGTTGGCCCTGGCCGCGGACCGGCTGCATGACGTCTCAGCGGTGATCGACGTCACCGAGGCCCATCGACTCACGGTCCGTTACACGGTCGCGTTCCTGGCCCGTCGACTACGGAATGAGACCGGCTATGACCGCTATCTCGGACCGCCGGCGGACCGGCCCGCCTCCGCGGTGACCGTGCGTCGGGCCATGTGACCATCACGCTCCGACGGTGTCTCCGCGCGCGGGCACATCGGTCCACCCGCGAGCTACCGCGTGGTGGGATCACCCTTGCGCTGCCACGACGGCATATGGATGACTCACCCCGACATTGCCGGCTACCGTGGGCCAACCGGCCAAAGTCCGCCTGAGAGGTAGCATCGGCCGGTCGATCCGGCCGAGCCGCGACGCCTCGCTGGTTGCGAGGCGCGAGGTCGGCGATGGCGCTGAGTCGGCTGCGCCAGCCGGATCACGGGCGATGCCTACGGGTACAGTACGGTACCCCGTGAGGAGGTCGTGGCGATGTCCGCTCGCCAGGTGCGGCGGTTTCAGCTGGAGCGTGACGTCGATGTCTCCGGCGTCTCCGGGACGGGTGCGGTCGCGTTCGGGGCGCAGGCCCCAGACGGCACCTGCGTGCTGTGGTGGGACTCCGAACACGATTCCATCGGGATCTATCCGACAATGGAGACGCTACTCGCCATCCACGGGCACGGCGGGAGTACTCGCGTCGTCTACATCGATGCCGCCGACCAAGCCATCCCCGCGGTTCCGGGGGGTCCCGCCGCCTCGGCCGTTCCCGCAGCCTCGGCCGTTCCCGTCCTCTCCGCGGCGTCGCCTGTGCCGAGCCCGGCGTCCCTGCGTGCCGCACCGTCGCTACGCCTCGGTTCCGCGGCGCGTTCGGCCGCCGCGACTCGTGGCCCGCGTCCCTCGCCGACCCGCAAGGCGCAGCCCGGGGGTGACGGCCGCTGATCAGGTCAGCGGGCGGAAGCAGGCGGTGGCCCGTTCCTGCGGGTCTACGGTGTAGAGCGCCAACGTGCCCGCCATCTCCTTCGGGTCCACGCCGTTGTCGAGCATTTGCCGGTGCAGGCCCGCCATCATGAGCAGGGCGTAATGCACCAGAATCGACGTGATGTCGGCGGGATGGCGCAGTGCCTCGCGAAACTGTTCGTCGGTCGCCACGTCGCTGGTGAGAGCGGCGAGGACGCCGAGCCGAATCCGCCCGGCGAGGTCCTCCCAGAGCTGGGCGCTTTTCGGGGCCTCCGGTCCTCGCCAGATCCCCGGGAACGCCAGGCCGGCGACGACGGCGGTCGGCTGTCGTCCCGTCCGGAGATGTATCGCGACGACCCACATCGCCATGAGCCAGCACATCCCGCGCAGGGTGTGCAGCGGATCGACGATCATCTGCTCACGGAGGTGCCGCTCGGACTGCGGGCGGCTGGCCGGAGCCAGCCAACCGCAGACGAGACGTTCGAGGTCGACGATCTGGACCATGGGCAGGTCCGCGGGGTGCGGCCGGGCCAGCGCGGCGGCCCGGTTGGACTCGGAATCGACCAGGGCGAGCGCGCCCGGATCGGAGAGTGTCTGCCAGGCCAGACCCGCCGACGGCATGCGGCACACGGTAACGCGAAACGCAGCACACCGACCACAGCATCGGCGGCATTGTGTGGCATTCGACGGTTGCCTCACCGCCGATTCTCTGGATGCGTCGCCGTGGTTTCCGCCGGAGGACCGATGCCGCGCGCACAGCGGTCCCCGGATCCGGGAGGAGCGTTGCGAACGGTAAGCGGGCGTCCGGGGGTTCACCCCTCGCCGAGGAGGTCTGACCACTCGCCGAGGAGGTCGAGGGGGGTGGTGGGTTGGT
>NZ_CDWTNB010000166.1:0-8910 GCF_977947065.1 Frankia sp. CgJB1 | reverse complement strand
AGAACGAGGCGGAGCAGGCCCACCCGATCGAACCGGCGAGCGTTCGGCCGCCGGTGGTCGTCGCCGAGAAGGAGACGTCGCCACCAGTAGCGGTGACCTGCGCGGTGGCCGGTACGGCGGTGACCGCGTAGTGGGCATCCGGGCCGGTCATCGACACGGTCATCAAAGCCTGGTAGCTCCCTGGCCCGTGGTAGCCGGCCACCCGCACGACGTCCGAGACGGCGTAGCCGTGGATCGAGCCGCTGGCCGACGCCACGTAGCGGGCGTCCGCGGTCTGGCAGCTCACCACCGTGTCGACGTGGCCGGAGACCGCCACCGGGGAGGTGATGGCCACGGTCAGGGAGCCCGGCCCGCCGGCACCCTTCCCGACCGCATCCGTGGATGTCGCGGCAGCCGACGTCGCCGCCGGCACCGGTGTCGTTGAGGTTGGCTGGACGGTCGCCTGCTCGGCGGTCGCTGTCGCCGGCGCGGCGGTCACTACCCGGGTGCCAGGCTGGCAGGCCGCGATGGTCAGCAGCGCCGCGCCGGCAACGGTAGCCGTTGCGAGACCTCGACGGACCGGAGCATGAAGGTTCATGGGAACGGGACACCTGCCTTCGGGACATCGGAGATGGTCAGGTGGCCCCGACGGGTGACCGTGGGAGCCAGCCGGCTGGGTGTCACGGTTTCCGCGGACCGGCTGTGCCCGCGTTCCCTGCCAGCAAGGCAAGAACATCAGCCCAGAATGAGCACCCTTTCCCGGCAAGATGTGAGACACATTCGGGTTCGCAGTTTTCCTGCTATGACCGGACAACCCGCGGAGGCGGTGAACGCGGCGTCACTGGTCGAAACGGGATCGCTCCACGGCCCCGGTCAGAGGAGGTTGACGGGCCGGCCTGCGGCCAATTCTTCCCCTGTGCGGGCGGGGAGGATGATGCGGACGGTGGTGCCAGCACCGGGGGCGCTGTCGAGGGTGGCGGTGCCGCCGTGGGCGGCGGCGATGGCGGCGACGATCGCCATCCCGAGGCCGCTACCGGTCCGGCCACCGCCGCGGCTGCCGGCCGCCCGGTAGAAGCGGTCGAAGGCGCGTTCGGCGTCAGTCGGGCTCATCCCAGGTCCGAAGTCGCGGACCTGCAGGCACACCTGGCCGTCAGTGGCAGTGAGGCTGACCTCGGCCAGGGTGCCGGGTGGGATGTGGGCGCGCACGTTGGCCAGCAGGTTACCGATCACTTGGCGGAGTGCGTCTGGGTCGCCGACCACCAGGCAGTGGTCGGGGGCGCGCAGCCGCAGCGGGCGGTCGGGTTCGACCGCGGCGGCGTCGGCGACCGCGTCGCGGGCGAGGGAAGCCAGGTCGACGGCGGACTGCTCCAGGGGTCGGGCCTCGTCGAGGTGGGCCAGGTAGAGCATGTCGTCGACAAGAGTGCCCATGCGCCGGGCCTCGTCCTGGACGCGGCGTAGCGCATCGTCCCTACCGGCCGGCGGAACAATGCCCTGGCGCAGAAGGTCGACGTATCCCCTGATCGAGGTCACCGGTGTGCGGAGCTTGTGCGACGCGTCCGCGACAAACCGTCGCAGCCGGTCGGCCGACCGCCGGCGGTCCTCGAAGGCTGCCTGAATCTGGCCGAGCATGGTGTTGAGCGCCGCCGCGAGCTGACCGGTCTCGGTGCGCGGACGCCCCGGCGGGACCCGCCGAGCCAGGTCGCCGCCGGCGATGGCGGCTGCCGTACGGGTGATGTCCCGCAGCGGGCGTAGCCCCCGGCCGAGCAACAGCCAAGCCGCCGTACCGGTCAACGTGAGTACGGCTGCACCAGCGGCGGCCTCGACCAGGGCGAGCCGGGTCGTGGTATTCGCCACCGGTCGCATCGGCAGCGCGATCAGGTCGGTGACGCCGCTGGGCAGCGTTCCGACCACCGCCCGGTAGAAGACACCTCCTACCTTCAGCGGAAACGGCGCGCCCGCCTGGATCCGGCTGTCGAGATGGTCGACGTGAGCGAGCAGCTCGCCGCTGGGTACCGGGATGTCGGCGTCACCGGCGACGGCCAGTACTGCCCCGTTCGGCCGCCGCAACTCCACCACGAACGCGGTCGGAGCCACCGTCCGTTGCAACTCAGTCCCGCCGAGCAGCGGCGACGCCGAGGCGATCAAGGCGAGTCCGCGAGTGCCGAGCAACGTCTGTGCCCCGCGCAACTGGCTGTCGGTCTGATCGACGAGATAGGACCGCAACGCGAACGCGCTCGCCGCTCCGGCGACAGACAGCGCTACCGTCATCAGCCCGAGCAGGCCAAGCATCAGCCGGGTCCGCAACATCACGACGCTCCTCCTGTCACCGTGACCTCAGACCGGGGTGGATTCGCGCACCAGGTAGCCGAACCCGCGGCGCGTGTGGATCAGCGGCGGGCCGTGCGGGGCCAATTTGCGCCGCAGGTAGCTGACGTACTGGTCGACCACTGTGGCGCCGCCGACAAAATCCGGCCTCCACACCGCGGCCAGGATCTGCTCCCGGGACAGCACCCGGTTCGGGTTAGCCAGCAGATACCGCAGCAGCTTGAACTCGGTCGGTGACAGCGCGAGCGGGCAACCGGCCCTGGTCACCAGGCAGGTGTCCTCGTTCAGGGTTACATCGGCGAACACGAGCACCGGCGCCGGCGGCACCGGCGTGGATGCCGGCTCCCGCCGGGTCCGGCGCAGCACCGCGCGGGCCCGGGCGACCAGCTCGTCGATCGCGAACGGCTTCGTGATGTAGTCATCACCGCCATAGGTCAGCCCCGCGACTTTGTCCGCACGATGATCCCGCGCGGTCAGGAACACCACCGGCACCTCCACGCCGCACTCCCGCCACCGCCGGCACAGCTCAAAGCCATCCCCGTCCGGCAACATCACGTCCAGCACCAGAAGATCCGGACGATCCGCATCCACCGCGGTCACCGCTTCGCGCGCGTTACTCGCCGTGGTGACCTCGAACCCGTGAAACCGCAGCGCCATTGCCAACATGTCCACGATGTTCGGCTCGTCGTCGACAACCAGCACCCGCGGCACCCTGGCCGGGTCTCCCTCACCCATCCCCACCTCTTCCCGCCGCCTTTTAGCCCCCGCCAGCCCGGCCGGCGGGCTCCACCCTCGGCCCTCGAGGTCAGCGGCTCGTCGCACCCCGCATTCCATACAAGAAAGATGTGAATTCCATGCGAAAGTGGGCGGTAACTGGCGGTGGTTTATCGACATGCTCATTGCCGGGCACCGGCTCTGCCTCTACCTACCTCCGTAGATCACGGATCAGGAATTGACGATCACAACAGACCGCCACCAGTCACCTATCGCCTTGAAGAGGCGACGGAGACCCATCCGTCGCCTCTCGCCCGGCCCGGGTTCTCGCCGCGGAGGGATCTTCCCTGCTCGAAGTCGCTACTCAAGATGTGGGTGCAGGCGCTCCGAACAGCTCGAGATATCGTTGGGCCGAACGCGGACTGAGCGATGGCGGCTGGAGGGCCGAGAATACATTTCCGGTCTCGGCGGTGTTGTAGTACGCCTCGTACGCTAGTATGTCTTTGTTTGCCTCGAAGAATTCGAACATCTTCTCGACGTAGAACGGGTTGTCTCCACCCCCGCCGGTCTTGTGGTACATCCCCCACTCTGGTACAGCGAACTGCTTGCCATGTTCCCGGGCGAATGCAGCGACCGTGCAGGCTCCGGAATCCTTGCGGCACTGCGCATCGAAGGAAGCCTGGTCCACGGATGCCGGGTAGGAGTCATATGCATCGACGCTGACGATATCGACGACGTCATCACCGGGATAAGCATCCCAGACGTTCCAGCCGTTAGGCATCCGATCCTTGTGCGAGGTTATGTTCCAATCGATACGCACCTGGGGCGACGTACTCCGGATCGCCGTGACCGCCTGCCGGAAACACTGCTTCCACAGGCCGGTGTCCTGCACGTGCCACGGCATCAATTCGCCATTAAACTCCCAGCCGAGCCGCACGATAGCATCCGGCCGACCGTTCCGCACCAGCGTCTGACAGAACTTCGCCCAGTGCCCGTCGTACTCGCCACGGGCACAGGATTCGGAATGAAATAACTTGTTCACTTCGGGGTCCTCGCGAGCCCGTGACCTGCGAAGACGCATATTGGCTTGCATTAATTACTTTATTACGAATTCACAGGCCGCCTCACTGCCATCCAGGGAGAAAAACGGCTGGGCCACCGACAGCACCCCCGAATAGGAGTCGGGCCGGAAATCCGACATCGGCCAGTCGTCCATGGTGATCATCTGCCAGTTTGACCGCACCGTGAACACCACTACCACATCCGTCGGCCGCCCGACCCACCGCTCCCACCCGGCGAGATCCTGCGGCGGGTTCGCGTTCGTCCCTGACGGCCACGCCACGCCACGTCCCGCGGGAGGGCTCGTCGCCGGTTTCTCCTCGCCGGCTCCTCCAATGACGACAAACCCCAGCGCGACCAGAACCGTCACGATCCCAGCAACACCCGCGCCGAGCAGCCCGATCCGCCACTGACGCGAGGTACCGCCGGCCTGGTCACGGCGACGCCTCACGGCCGCCCCCTTCGTGCTCTTGGTGGATTGTGTCACGTATTCTACCGTTACGTCAGGGTCTGGCCGCGGAAGCGGAGGCACGTGACGCCCACGCCACACCCAAAGGTGCCGCCTGAGCTTTTCGTTTAACCTGCCTGTCTCTCAGGTAACCTGCTCGGCTCTTGTCGCGTCCAACCCGATGCGAAGCAGCCGACGAAACGTCGGTTATCGGCACCCGGCCTCGGCGTCAGCCGCCGAGTGCTCGGACCAGCGCGAGCCCCACCGGTGACGGCACGCAGGTCCGCGACCGTGGCCTCGGCGTCGGGAACATCGATCCAATGGGCGTCCGCCAGGTTCCCGAGCTGCGGCCCGGAGCATCCGACCAGCGGATGATCCCGGGGCAGAACGACCGCGACCGGATCGGTGGCGATCCTCACCGCCCGGATCGGTCCCGCATCGGGTAGTCGTAACGAGTCCCCGGCGTGGTCAGCCCGACGGCGAGCCCGAGGTCGAACTCGCCCTGTGCGACCCCGACCGTCACCACATGCCGAGGTCGCGGCGCACGGATGATCCTCGTCGTCATACGCTGCCCTGCGATCAGCAGGTGGCGTGTACTGGTGCGGAAGGGTCCATGTGAACGTCCTGGAAGCGGTGTTTCTCGGCGCGGTCGAGGGGCTGACGGAATTTCTGCCGGTGTCCAGCACCGGACACCTAACAATTTTGGAGAAGCTACTCGGCCACGACATCGACGACCCGGACATCACTGCTTTCACCGCGATCATCCAAGTCGGTGCGGTCTTCGCCACCCTGCTTTACTTCCGGCATGATTTCCGGCGCATTCTGGTGGCGTGGGGCCGCGGTGTGCGCAATCCCGCCTGGCGGGAGCATCCGGATTATCGGTTCGGCTGGACCGTCATTCTCGGATCGATTCCCATCGGCCTGGTCGGGGTGGCCTTCAAGGATCAGATCGAGACCACGCTACGCAGCCTGTGGTTCGTCAGCAGTGCGCTGATCCTCTGGAGCGGGGTGATGGGGTATGCGGACCACGTCGGTACCCAGAAACGTCACGAGGAGGACGTGACGTGGAAGGACACCCTGGTGATCGGCATCGTGCAGTGCATGGCGCTGATCCCGGGTATCTCGCGATCCGGGGCGACCATGTCGGCGGGGTTGCTGCGTGGCCTGGACCGGGTGGCGGTGACCCGGCTGTCCTTCTTCCTGTCCATCCCGGCCCTGATGGCGGCCGCGGCGCTGCAGGTCCTCACGAAGTCCGGCGACATCGCCGACGGGGTGGGCTGGCCGGCGACGATCACCGCGACCGTGGTCAGCTTTGCTGTCGCCTACGTCGCGATCGCCTGGCTGTTGAAGTTCATTGCCAGACACAGCTACAGCGTCTTCATCGGTTACCGGCTGGCGCTCGGCGCCACCGTGCTCTTCCTCGTGGCCACCGGGATCGTCCCGGCGACCTGAGCCGGCGACCATCCTCGTCCGGCTCCCGCGGGGCGGCTCGACCGCGTAAGTTTCGATCCACCGTCTTGCGGGTTCATGGTTGTCCCACGGGATGGGGAGACGGCCGGCCGCGCGGCCACGGAGGAAGGACTGTGATGCGGGATCTGCGTTCGCTGCCCAAGGGTCATCTGCATCTGCATTTCGAGCTGGGGATGCGGCCGTCGACACTGGCCGACCTGGCCGCCGCCGCGGGCGTTCCGACTCCCCGCACCACGGGGTTCACCGAGTTCGGGGGCTTCAGCAAAGTGATCGCTGGCATCCTGCCGGTCTTCCGCCGGCCCGAGGACTTCGAACGTCTCGTCGACGAAATGATCATTGATGCCGCGGATGAGGGCGTCACCTACCTCGAACCCAGCTTCTGGCCGTACGCCCATCTCGGCGTCTTCGGGAGCGCGGAGGCCGCCTGGGAGACGGTGCTGGCCCGATCGGATCAGATCGGCGCGCGGTACGGGGTGACCGTCCGCTGGATGGCGGCCATCGACCGGGTCTTCGACTCCCCCGAACAGGCCGTCTCCGTGGCCCAGTTGGCCCTGCGTTACGTCGATCGGGGCATCGTCGGCCTGGGGCTGCACAACGACGAGAACGGCTGGCCGCCGGAGCCGTTCGTGGCGGCGTTCCGGATCGCGCGCGACGGCGGGTTGCTCTCGACCCCCCATGCCGGGGAACTCGACGGTCCCGCGTCGGTGCGTGGCGCCATCGAGACCCTGGATGCTGATCGTCTCCAGCACGGTATCCGCGCCATCGAGGATCCCCGACTCGTCGACACCCTCCTCGAACGAGGGACCTGCCTCGATGTCTGCCCGACGTCCAACCTGCTGCTCTCGGTCGTCCCGTCGATGGCCGAACATCCGCTTCCGGCCCTGCTGCGGGCCGGGGTGCGATGCTCGATCAACGCCGATGACCCGCTGCTGTTCGGGCCCACCTGTCTGGAGGAGTACGAGCTGTGCCGATCGGCGCTGGGCCTGACCGACGAGGAACTGGCCGCCTGCGCCCGCAGCTCGGTGGAATCCGGAGCCGCGCCGATCGAGGTGCGGACAGCGGCCCTCGCCGGCATCGATGGGTGGCTCGCCGCCGCGGCCCCGCTGACGACGCCGGCTGGTTCAGCCGGTCAGGAACGCTCCGTCGACGCGGGATGCTCCGACGGCCGGTGACGCTCCGATGACGGGGGTACCGTCCCCCCACCGGCCCGCGCGGGTGGTCCTCGCACCCGACTCGTTCAAGGGATCGGCGACCGCGGCCGAGGTGGTTGCGGCGCTGGGTGCGGGCTGGCGCTCCGAGCGGCCCCACGATCAGGTCGTGGGAGTACCGATCGCCGACGGTGGCGAGGGCACCCTCGACGTCTTCGCCGTCGGCGTACCCGGGTCGGAGCGGCACCCGGCGCGGGTGACTGGTCCGGACGGGCGGGGCCACGACGCCGAATGGCTGTCGCTGCCCAATGGCACCGCGGTGATCGAACTGGCGAGGGCGAGCGGGTTGCCACTGATGCGGGAACTCGATCCGTTGGGCGCACAGACCGTGGGCCTCGGCGAGTTGGTCGCCGCCGCGATCGACGCCGGAGTCGACCGCGTTCTCATCACTTTGGGTGGTTCCGCCTCGACCGACGGTGGTACCGGTGCCCTCGCCGCGTTGGGTGCCCGGTTCCTCGACGCGGCCGGCCGGCCGTTGGCCGCCGGCGGCGGCGCCCTCACGTCGCTCGCACACATCGATCTGACCGGGTTGCGGCCGGTGCCGGCTGGGGGAGCGTACTGTCTCGTCGACGTCGACGCGCCCCTGCTGGGCCCTGCCGGCGCCGCCGCCGTATTCGGGCCGCAGAAGGGTGCCGGACCCGCGGACATCGCCCGGCTGGAGGAGGGGCTGCGTCGGCTTGCCCACCTGTTGGGTGGTGTTCCCGACGCCGCGGGAGCCGGGGCCGCCGGCGGCACCGCCTACGGCCTCGCCGCGGCCTGGGGAGCCGAGGTGCTCCCCGGCCTGCCGACGATCATCCAGGCGGCGGGCCTGCCGGCGGCCCTCGCCGGCGCTGACTGGGTGGTGACCGGCGAGGGCAGGTTCGACCGGACCTCGTTGTCCGGCAAGGTGGTCGGCGGAGTCCTCACGCTGGCGCGGGACGCGGAGGTGCCTGTGCTCCTGGTGGCTGGGCGGGTTGACGCCCCCCGGCCGGAGGGGGTTCGGGCCGAGATCGCCCTTGTCGATCTTGCCGGGGGGTCGGCTATGGCGATGGCTGAGCCGCTCCGGTGGCTGCGGAGGGCCGGCGCCGAGCTGGCCCGCCGGGCCACGACCGCCCGGTGAGCGGGAGCCGACCGGTGCGGGGAGCGGCTGGTATGGGGGGGACCGTCCGGTGCGGGGGACCGCCCGGGCCCGGTCTGTGGGTCAGACCCGGCGGTTCATCCCGGTGAGGAGGTAACCGATCTTCCGCCAGGTATTGGGCCCGCAGACCCCATCGTCCGGGATGCGGCCGAACCACGGCGCGGCATAGCGCTGTAGGGAGGCCACCCGGGCAGTGGTCCGTGTCCCGTACACGCCATCCGGCGTTATCCGGTTGGGATCACCGGTGGGGGCCTCATGGCCAAAGATGATGTTCAGGGTGTTCTGGAGCTCCACGACGTCCGGACCACGCGATCCCTCCCGCAGGGTTGGACGGTTGTCGTAACGGTGCCGGGGATCGACGGCTGCGCCGACTCCGTTATGCCGTGCGGCGGCGAGGATGTCCCGGCGTCGGTTGGCCCGGATTTCACCCGGGCAATTGTGGCCTCCCCACGCCTGGCCACCCATTTGGTGGGTACCGATACCGTAACCGCCGGGAGAGTCGGTGATCTCTTCCTGCCATCCGAACTCCCGCATCCCCCACTGAAAGGGATCGTCATTAAATAAGTTGATCATTTGATCTGTGTTTGGGG
>NZ_CDWTNB010000165.1:0-8914 GCF_977947065.1 Frankia sp. CgJB1 | reverse complement strand
AACGCTCCCCGCTTATCTCGAGCGATACCTTCAGGGCAATGTCGACGCTGTTCATATCGCCTCCCGTGTGTTCGAGGTCGACGGCAGCTCCGACGCTGCCCCCGTTGTGCACTGGCGCCAGTTCACGCGAACCGCGTGTTGGCAGTGGTCCCCGCAACCAGTCCCCCCGCAGCCAGTCCCCGTAGACCGGAAACCGCCCGATCTACGACCGCTCGCACAACTTTAAGCCCACCCGACCGGATCGCGTGCGGGTGGGCGGAAAAAATGGGCTCGGTGGACGGGCGGACCACACGCCGAACCAGAAAAAGAGATGGCGATTCACTCGAAAAAACCCGACCGCCCCGCCGCGAAAGGTCCACCTCATCGAATATGTTGCACGAGAGCCTGAAGATGACAGATCACGTGCCGGCGGAGGTCGGTCCAGCGAGGAGTCGGGTGCCGTCGGGAAGGTTGCCCGAGGCTTCGGCGTCGCGGAGGTACTCCCACAGGACCCGTTGCAACTCGACGGCGGCACGGGTCGGCTCGACGTCGCGGCGACGCGCCAGCCCGATGGTGCGTCGCAGCCCCGGGAGCACGAACGGGGTAACCCGCATGCCGAGCCGGTGGGCGACCGTGCTCGGAATCACCGCGCTGCCCAGACCCGCCGCGACGAAACCGAGCACGGCGTCCATCTCCCCGCCCTCGATCGCGAAAATCGGCTCGAATCCGGCCTCCCGGCAGGCCGTCACGGTGGCCTCCCGCAGGTCGTAGCCGCGGCGGAACATCACCATCGGGTGGTTGCGCAGATCGGCCACGGTTAGCGGGCGCCCGGCAACGATCGGTGGCTCGTCCAGCGACGAGACGAGGACCAGGCTCTCGCGGATCAGCGGCGAGGTCGCCAGTGCCGGGTCGCTGCTCTGCAGCGGAAGGATGATCAACGCCAGGTCCAGGCTGCCCGCGGCCAGATCGCGGACAAGGTCGCGTGATCCCCCCTCCTCGACCAGCAGGCGGATGCCCGGGTACCGCTGGTGGAACAGTCGCAGCACGTCGGGCAGGAAGCCGGTGCACAGGCTCGGGGTGGCACCGAGGCGCACCGTGCCGTGGCGCAGGTCGAGCAGCTCGGTGACCCGCTGGCGGGCGGTCTCGGTGTCGGTGAGGATGCGCCGGGCGAGCGGCAGGAGCGTCTCCCCCGCCGGGGTCAGGCTGATGTTCCCCCGCGCGCGGTTAAACAAAGGTGTGCCCAGCTCCTGCTCCAAGGCGCGGATCTGCTGGGACAGGGACGGCTGGGCGACATGCACCCGCTGGGCGGCCCGGGTGAAGTGCCGGGTCTCCGCGACGGCGACGAAATAGGCGAGCTGGTGGAGCTGCACTCCGCCAGCGTAGACGTCGATAGGACGGCACTATCGAGTCCAGGTTTATCATGTCTTGGACCACTGGAGGGAGTGCGCTCTAGAGTGCGCTCGTGGCTGTGACAACCCCGGCGCGATCGGCGTCCCCTGCGCCCACCCCGCGGCCCCCGCGATCTTCGTCCGTCCTGCGCAACCTGTGGCGGTCAACCATCGGCAAAAAGACCGTGATGGCCGTCACCGGGCTGCTGATGCTTCTGTTCCTGATCGCTCACATGCTCGGGAACCTGAAGATTTTCTTCGGCCCTAACGACTTCGACCAGTACGCCGGCTGGCTCCGGGCGATCGGCGAGCCGATCCTGCACGATACGTGGTACCTATGGATCCAACGCGTCGTGCTGGTGCTGGCCGTGGGCCTGCACGCGGTGTCCGCGTACCAGCTCAGCCGGCGTGACCTGCGGGCCCGGCCGACAAAGTACGTCCACCGCCAACGAGCCCGGGCCAGCTATGCCACGCATGTGATGCGCTACGGGGGAATCACCCTCGCGTTGTTCATCGTGTACCACATCCTCGATTTCACGACGCTGACCCTCAACCGACACGGGGTCGAAGGTGCCGCCTACGACAACGTCGTGTCGAGTTTCAGCGTGTGGTGGGTCACGCTCATCTACATCGCCGCCATGATTTCCCTCGGGCTCCACATCCAGCACGGCTTCTGGAGTGCGGCCCAGACGCTCGGTGTCAACAACCCGAAACGGGACCGAGTTTTCAAGGCCTCCGCCAATGCCCTCGCGGTTCTCCTCACGGTGGGATTCGTGATCGTCCCGGTGTCGGTTCTCACCGGCCTGGTGGATTGACGGCACGGCACTGGGCCGACGGGTCGCTGCACTGGTGGATTGAACAGCCGACGGCTCCGCGGCCAACATTGCGCGGCGCGGTGCCGGAAGCATGGGAAGGGCTGACATGTCGTTTTACAACCTCGGTGCCGACATCGCCGACACCGCGGCGCCAGACGTACCGATCGAGCAACGCTGGGACAAGCGACGCTTCACCGCCAAGCTGGTCAACCCGGCCAACCGGCGCCGCCACACCGTGATCGTCGTCGGCACGGGGCTCGCCGGTGGCGCCGCCGGCGCCACCCTCGCCGAGCAGGGCTACCGGGTCATCCAGTTCTGCTACCAGGACTCGCCGCGCCGGGCGCACTCCATCGCCGCCCAGGGCGGCATCAACGCGGCGAAGAACTACCGCAACGACGGCGACTCGGTCCACCGGCTGTTCTACGACACGGTGAAGGGCGGCGACTTCCGCTCCCGGGAGTCCAACGTCTACCGTCTGGCGCAGACGTCCACCCAGATCATCGACCAGTGCGTGGCGCAGGGCGTGCCCTTCGCCCGGGAGTACGGCGGCCTGCTCGACACCCGCTCGTTCGGCGGTGTGCAGGTCTCGCGGACCTTCTACGCCCGGGGCCAAACGGGTCAGCAGCTGCTGATCGGCGCCTACCAGGCGCTGTCCCGGCAGATCGACGCCGGCGGCGTGGAGATACACCCGCGCACCGAGATGCTCGACCTGATCGTCATCGACGGGCACGCCCGCGGCATCGTCGCCCGCGACCTGGTCACCGGCCAGGTCTCCACCTACCTCGCCGACGCCGTCGTGCTCGCCACCGGCGGGTACGGCAACGTGTTCTACCTGTCGACGAACGCCAAGAACTCCAATGCCAGCGCGATCTGGCGGGCGCACCGGCGCGGGGCGTACTTCGCCAACCCGTGCTACACCCAGATCCATCCGACCTGCATCCCCCGCTCCGGCGACTACCAGGGCAAGCTCACGCTGATGAGCGAGTCGCTGCGCAACGACGGCCGCATCTGGGTGCCGAAGAAGGCGGGCGACACCCGCTCGCCCGACACCATCCCGGAGAACGAGCGCGACTACTACCTGGAGCGGATCTACCCGGGGTTCGGCAACCTGGTCCCCCGCGACATCGCATCGCGGGCGGCGAAGTACCAGTGCAACGCCGGCCGCGGCGTAGGCCCGGGCGGGCTCGGCGTCTACCTCGACTTCGCCGACGCCATCAAGCGGATGGGCGAGGACAAGGTCCGCGAGAAGTACGGCAACCTGTTCGAGATGTACGAGCGGATCACCGCCGAGGACCCGTACAAGGTGCCGATGCGGATCTACCCGGCCGTCCACTACACCATGGGCGGGCTGTGGGTGGGCTACGATCTGCAGAGCAGCATTCCGGGGCTCTTCGTGATCGGGGAGGCGAACTTCTCCGACCACGGCGCCAACCGTCTCGGCGCGAGCGCGCTGATGCAGGGTCTCGCCGACGGCTACTTCGTGCTGCCGCCCATGCTGGGTGACTATATCGCCTCGACGAAGCTGGGCGCGGTCGACGCGAGCCATCCCGCGGTCGCGGAGACGGCGGCCGAGGCGACGGGCCGGCTGACCCGCCTGCTCACCGTGAACGGCGACCGCACCGTCGACTCGTTCCACCGTGAGCTCGGCGAGATCATGTGGGACGAGTGCGGGATGGCGCGCAGCGAGGACGGCCTGCGCAAGGCGCTGGGGCGTCTTCCGGAGCTGCGCGAGGAGTTCTGGCGACAGGTCAAGGTGCCAGGCGGCGCGGGTAGTGTCAACCAGAGCCTGGAGCGGGCGAACCGGGTGTCGGACTTCCTCGAACTCGGCGAGCTGATGTGCGTCGACGCCCTGCACCGCGAGGAGTCCTGCGGGGGGCACTTCCGGGTCGAGAGCCAGACCCCGGACGGCGAGGCCCTTCGCGACGACGACCGGTTCGCCTACGTCGGGGCCTGGGAGTTCGCCGGCACGGAAACCCCGCCGGTGCTGCACCGCGAGGTTCTGGAGTTCGAGCACGTCCACCTCGCCCAGCGTAACTACGCGTGAGGCGGTGCCGGTCAATGGATCACGACTGTACGAGGAGCCGACCGTGAAGCTCACCCTTCGGATCTGGCGCCAGGCCGGACCGGACGAGCCAGGCCGCATGGTCACCTACGAGGTGCCCGACGCGAACCCGGACATGTCCTTCCTCGAACTGCTCGACGTGCTCAACGAGCGACTGACCCTGCAGGGCGAGGAGCCAGTCAGCTTCGACCACGACTGCCGCGAGGGCATCTGCGGCGCCTGCGGAGCGGTCATCAACGGCCAGGCCCACGGCCCCCGGGAACGGACCACCACCTGCCAGCTGCATGTGCGGGAGTTCTCCGACGGGGACGTCATCGATGTCGAGCCGTGGCGCTCGGTCGCATTCGGCGTCGTCCGCGACCTGATGGTGGACCGCTCCGGCCTCGACCGGATCATCCAGGCCGGCGGCTACATCAGCGCCCCGACGGGCAGCGCCCCCGAGGCGCACTCCACCCCGGTGCCCAGGGCCGTCGCGGACACGGCGTTCGACAACGCCACCTGCATCGGCTGCGGCGCCTGCGTCGCGGCCTGCCCCAACGGCTCGGCCATGCTGTTCACCTCGGCGAAGGTCGTGCACCTCAACAGCCTGCCCCAGGGCGCTCCGGAGCGGGCGAGCCGCACGCTCAACCTGGTCGAGGCCATGGATGCCGAGGGCTTCGGCGGGTGCACCAACACCGGGGAGTGCACCGTCGCCTGCCCGAAGGGCATCCCGCTGGACAGCATCGCCACGCTCAACCGCGAGGTCCTGCGGGCCTCGATCGGCCTCCGGTAGAGCGGAGAAGTGTGGAGGGTTAGGCACGGTCCAGAGACCGTGGACCGTGCCTAACCCTCCACCGAAAAGGAGCTCTTCGCGGTACGGCGGATCCGGCGGCGGTGGGAAATCACCCGATCAAGGCGGACGTGACGGGATCGACGGACACGACCCGACCGGCCGGGAACGCCGCGGGGCTGAGCGCGCCGCACGGGTCACGCCTGCGTCCGGGGCACGCCGTTCCCGACCAGGTGGCGGTGATCGGCGGCGGGATGGTCGGGCTGTGCGTGGCGTGGTTCCTCCAGGACCACGGCAGGCGGGTGACGGTCTTCGACCGCGACCACCTCACCGCCGGGCCCACCTGGGCCGGGGCCGGATCGTCCTGGGGCAACGCCGGCTGGCTCACCCCGGGGCTCGCGACGCCCCTGCCGGAGCCCGCGGTCCTGCGCTACGGGCTGCGGGTGTTCCTGCGCCCGGGCTCACCGGTGTACGTGCCTCCGGTCGCCGATCCGGGGCTCGCCCGCTTCATCGCCGGATTCGTCCGGCACAGCACGACCGCGCGGTGGCGAACCGCCATGCGTGCGCTGGTGCCGTTGACCCGTGCTGCTCTCGGTGCCTTCGACGAGCTCGCGGCGGGCGGCGTGACCGCGCCGACCCGCGCCGCCAACCCGTTCCTGGCCGGCTATCGCGCCCGGTCCGGCCTCGACGCCCTCCTGACGGAGCTCGCCGAGATCCGGGCGACCGGCCAGCCCGTCGATGCCGAGGTGCTGGGCCCGGCGGCCGCCCGCGACCTCGAACCTCTGCTGTCCGAGCGGGTCCGGTACGTCGTGTCCGTGCATGGGCAGCGGTTCTGCAATCCCGGCCGCTTCGTCGCCGCCCTCGCCGACAGCGTCCGGGAACGCGGCGGCCTCGTGCACGAGGCGATGGCCATCGACGAGGTGCGCGAGGCAGGTGGCCGGGTGGAACTGCTCGGGCCAGGGGGGCCCGGTGGGCCTTACGACGCGGCGGTAATCGCCACCGGCGCCTGGCTTCCCCGGCTGGCCCGTCCGTTCGGGGTCCGCCTTCCCGTCCAGGCCGGTCGCGGATACAGCTTCCTGGTTGCGACCGAGCAGCCGCCGAGCGGTCCGATCTACTTCCCCACCTCCCGGGTGGCCTGCACTCCCCTGGGGGACGGTCTGCGGGTCGCCGGCATGATGGAGTTCCGCCATCCGGACGCGGCGGCCGACCCGCGGCGCATCCGGGCGGTGGTCGAGGCGACCCGCGGCCTGCTGCGCGGAGTGGACCTGGACACCCGCACCGCCGAATGGGTGGGACCACGCCCGTGCACCCCGGACGGTCTGCCGCTGATCGGCCCGACCACCTCGCCGCGTGTCTTCATCGCCGGCGGGCACGGCATGTGGGGCATCACCCTCGGCCCGGTCACCGGCCGCCTCCTCGCCGACGCCATCGCCACCGGTTCGCCCGCGGCCGAGCGGTCGCCGTTCGATCCGCTGCGTTGATGGCGAAGCGGATCAGGCCCCGATGCGGGCGACTCGATGCGGGTGAAGGGTCAGAACTCTCTGTAGTCAGAGTAGTCAGTTCTGGGCTTGAGATGACCTTTGGGATGACCAGGGAGGGACGACCGGCAGCCCCTGCACCTCCAAGCGCTCCGCGACGGGCAACGGCTGCGGGCGCACGGTGAGCGCCGGGCCGCCTACCGGCTCCCGGACCTTGATTTCCAGGGTCCGGGTCTGGCCGCGATCGACGGTGAGATAAGTGGAGAGCACGGGATGCCCGGACTCGGAACCGCTGGCAAGGCCGATGGGCACACCGTCGAGCCGGGCACCGACGAGCCAGCTGCCTCGGCCCGTGTACACCGAGAGCCAGAGATTGTTCTGCGCCCGGGGATTCCCAGCGGCGTCCTTGAGATCCTGCCGGTGGCGCACATAGGCCGGCAGCCCGTCCGGGGCGGCGTTGGTGAGCCGGATCGTGATCGTCGCCACGCCGGCGCCGTTCGGCTGCCGCTGCAGGCGGTAGGTGGTCTGCCGCCGTAGCCAGTAGTCCAGCTTGCTCGCCGTCGCGTTCTGGGTGACGACCCCGAGAAACGGCCCGGGCACGTCCGGCAGCGCACCACCCAGCGCCGTGGACGAAAGAATCCGCTGCTCCTCGGCGTGGTTGCTGGATATTTCCAGCCGGCCCTCGCGAGCGGCCCGTCCCAGCGCGGTCACGAGTTTCGTCGTATCACCGGCTCCCGACTCCACGGCCGCATAGACGGCCTGACCGACCTGGGCGAAGAAGCGGTCGCGGGCGGCCGCGTCCATGATCTCGCCATAGACGCGCGACTCGACGAGATCGACCAGGTGCTCCGCGGCCACCGACGTGCCGTCGGGGAGCACCGCGGGCCGGCTCGCGGCGAGAAGATACGACAACGTCGTGGGGTCGACGCTGATCGTGCCGTCGACGTCGAGGCCCGTGCCGGCCCGGTAGAACGCGCTGTAGAGCCTGCCGGCCATCGGGTAGTCGGGGGTCAGGTTGATATTCGCCCAGATACGGTCGGGCCAGAAGGCGCCGTAACGGGCCGCGAACGGGACCGGCAGCCTCGTCGCGGGTCGCTGCTGGGTGGGGCCGCCCGGCAGAGCACCATTGCCCGAGATGCCGTCGAGGGACAGCCGCCCGTGCTCCGCGGTCAGCAGGCCGAACCCACCGATGATCCCCCCGTTGGCGCGGGACTCGGCCGGGTTCTGGACGATCAGCAGGTAGCGACGGGCACCGCCCCCGCCGAGCATGGCGGGACCGACCCGGGCGGCCAGAATGACGGTGCCCAGCGCACCGGACAGGCGCCGGCTCCGGTCGATCATCTCGGCGCGGGCGTCGGCGATGCCGCTGGCCCGCCCGGCCCATCCGCAGTCGGGTACGTTCTCCGCTGCCGCCTGCAACGCGGAGATGGCGTTGAAGGATCGCTCGGCCGGGCGGCGGACCGCGGCAAGCGCCCGGACATTGATCGTCATACGCTGGCGCAGCACCCGCGGATCGAGGGAGGGACCCAGGTCGGCCACGGCCGGCAGGCTGGTGCCGGCGACCGCGTCCACCTCTCGGATCAGTGTTGCCGCCGAGCGCAGCGGGCAGCCGGCGACGGGCAGCCGCCCGAACGCCGACCACACCGGATCCGAGGTCAGAGCCCGCGCATCGGTGGCCCGCCGCCGGATCTGCTCGAGCTGCGACCGCAACTCGGCCTCGCGGGGAAAGGCTCCGCTCAGAACCTGCCGCTGCAGGACGGCGATCCGCTGCCTGGCCTCGTCAAGACGGGACTTGGCCAGTAGTCCGCGCACGACCACCCAGGAGGTCATCGCCACCAGCACGACGAGGGCCGTCGCGACCCCGGCGGCCAGCCGGCGGTACCGGGCCCGGCGACCACGATGACGCCGGCGACCACGGCCGACGCGGTGCTGCCCCGCCCCGGCCTCGCCACCGCCACCCACGTCCCGCCCACCCACGCCACCTTCACCCACGTCCCGCCCACCTATGTTCCGCCCACCCACGTCCCGCCCGCCCACGGGCGCCCGCGTGAACAGGTCCGGAACCCGGTCTCGGTCCGGAACCGGATCTAGGACCACCGGATCCAGGCCCACCGGATCCGGGCCCGGAGCGGACCCGGTGCTCTCCCCCGGTGGCGAACCCGTCATGGGGAGAACGGCGGCCGGGTCGCGCCGTCGTCATCCGGCGTCGTCCCGCCAGCCGGGTCCGTACCGCGCGGTGTCCTTCCGCCGACGGAGATGATCTCCTCAGCCAATCCGCGTGCCGCCGGCACCCTGACGTGCGGTCCGCCGCTCGGGCCGGTCGTGGCGCCGTCGGGCAGCGGGTCCCGCGCCGAGCTCGGCTCGTCGCCACCGTCGACTATCCCGAGACGCTCCGTGGTGGCGGGAACCGGCGTCGCGGCCGG
>NZ_CDWTNB010000164.1:0-9116 GCF_977947065.1 Frankia sp. CgJB1 | reverse complement strand
ATTTAATGACGATCCCAAAGGCCACTGACCTGGCTGGCGCGAGGAAAGGCCTGGCATGAGGAAAAGCCAGGTCACCCAGGCGGTGCCGGTGCCGCCGCCGCTGCGTCCCGACGACCGGTTCGGAAACGTCGTCGACCGGATCCGCACCGTCGTCGCGATCTGCCACGACGTCGTGGCGGTCCGCGACGAACACCGTGCCGTTACCTTCGCCCAGCTCGTCGCCTGGGTGGACGTCGTCGCCGACCGCATCCTTCGGGAGCCCGCCGCGGCCGACCCGGACACGCCCGTCGCGGTGCTGTTGCCCCACGGCGCGAGCGGGATCGCCGCCGTCTTGGGCGTTATCGCGAGCGGCCGGCCTTGCGTGCCCCTCGACAGGATGCATCCCACCGACCGTCTCGCTCAGGTCGTGGGACTGGCGGGGGCCTCGGTGTGCGTCACCGGACCGACTGGCTCCGCCGACCAGCGGACTGCCGCCGCGCTGCCGGGGATCGTGGAGACTATCGACGTCGGCGACGAGCGCGTCGCCGACTGGTCCCCGGCGCTGGCTGACCGGGTGGCGTCGACCGCGCCGCGCCGGGCCGATACCGATCCAGCTGTGCTCATCTTCACCTCCGGGTCGACCGGAGTACCGAAGCGTGTCGTGTGGCACCACCGCGCCCTGCTGGGCATCCACTACGCCATCCAGGCCCAGGACGTGATGCGGCTGGTTCCGGGCGACCGTCTGCCGCTCTTCCTGCCCTACTCCTTCATCTCGGGGATGAACCGGATGGTCGGTGGCCTGGTCTTTGGCACCACCCTCGAGATGTACGACCCTCGGGTCCGCGGCGTCCGCGACCTGGCCGACTGGCTGCGCACCACCCGGCCGGCCGGCATCGTGGCCACGCCGGCGCTGATCCGGACCGTGTTCGGCTGCCTTGAGCCGGACGAGGTGCTCGACGACCTCCGATTCGTCATGTCGGTCGGCGAGGCGATCTACGCCCGCGACGTCGAGTTGGCCCGCCACCACCTACCGCCGGCCGCGGCGTTCCTGGTCTCCTACGGAGCCTCGGAGCTCGGCACGGCGACCTGCGCCCCGATCTGGTCGGACGAGGACCTACCCGACGGCGTGATGCCGGCCGGGCGGCCGGTGGTCGACGTCGCGGTGAGGGTGGTCTCGCCGGATGGCATCGAGATGCCGCCCGGTGAGACGGGTGAGATCGTCGTGACGGGCCACTTCATCACGGGGGGCTACTGGCGGGCGGCGGCGGCGAGCGCATCGCGGTTCGGCATCGGGCCGGACGGCACACCCACCTACCGCACCGGAGACCTCGGGCGCATCGACGCCAGCGGCCAGCTCAGGGTTGTCGGCCGCACCGACGCGGCCGTGAAGATCCGCGGGTACCTCGTCGAGCCGATCGAAATCGAGTCCGCCCTGCTGGCGAGCTCAGATGTGCTCGAGGCCGTCGTCGTGGCCGACAGGACCACGCAGCGGGCCCGCCTGGTCGCCTACGTCGTCCCCGTGACCGGCGCCCGGGTCTCACCGGCCTCGATCAGGCGCCTGCTACGGGCCAAGCTGCCGTCCTACATGGTGCCGGCCACCGTCATGCTGGTCACCGCACTACCGAGGACCGACCGCAGCAAGGTCGACCGACTGAACCTGCCCCCCGCCGGTCCGAAACCCAGTCAGGACCCGCCCCGCGACCAGTGGGAAGAGGCCGTCGCCGACGTGTGGGCCGCCGCCCTGCACCTCGACGACGTCGGTATCCACGACGACTTCGTCGAACTCGGCGGCGATTCCCTCATCGCCGAAGAGCTCCTTACCAGGGTCGCCGACGAACTCGGTGTCAAACTCCCCACCTCCACCGTCGCCGAGTTCACCGCCCGCCTGCGCAATACCGGCACCGACGTCCTACGCCACCCCACCGTCGTTCCGCTGCGCACCACCGGCAGCGGCCGGCCCCTCTTCTGCTTCTGCGGCGCCGGCGGCCTCGCCGTCGGCATGCTTGGCTTTGCCCGCCACTTCGACGGCGAACGCCCCGTCTACGGCATCCAAGCCCACGGCCTCGAATACCGCGGCCTCCCCGACTGGTCCATCCACGCCGCCGCCCGCCGCCACGCCCGCACCCTGCGCCTACTCCAACCCACCGGCCCCTACCACCTCGCCGGCCACTCCTTCGGCGGCCTCGTCGCCTTCGAAACCGCGAGGCTCCTCACCGAGGCCGACGAGCACGTCGAACTGCTCGTCCTCATCGACAGCTTCCTGCCCGACACGTCCTCCGGCGTCTTCGCGGGAGGAGTGCTGCCCTCTCAGCTTCCAGTTCCAGGGGGACCGGCCACGAGTTCGAATCCGGCCCCGGCCTTGGACCATGCGGGGGGATCGGCTATAGGCCCGGCGCGCGCGGGGGCTGCCGCACGGGTCCTGCTCGGCTGGGCCCGGCAGGCGGCCCAGCTCCCGTTGGCTGGCGTCGTTCAGTTCAAGGGCATGAACCAGTACGACGTCTTCTACAACCAATCGCGGGTGCTCACGAGGTTCTACCGGCCCAAGCCCTGGAACGGGCGGGCGCTGGTCTACCTGGCGGCCGCCTCGCCGCCGCACCGTGGGCGGCGACCACGACACCGTGCTGCGCGAACCCATCGTAAGCGAGATCGCGGCCGACATCCGGGCGGTCCTCGCCGGCCGCACCAGCTCCCGCAAGGCGTGAACGGCTGCCGCTTGCGTGCTTCCGGAGTGACTGACAATCCTGGCGACCGGGAGAACGCGATCCCGTGACCAGGCCGACAGCGAAAGGTCCGTGTTCGTGAGGGTGCAGGACGCAATCAATGTCGAGGACTTCCGGGAACTGGCGCGCCGCAGGCTTCCCCGGGCGGTTTTCGACGCCATGGAGGGCGGAGCCGGCGACGAGGTGTCGCTCAGGCGTAACCGCACGGCGTTCGACCGCATCGAGTTCCGCCCGCGGCCGCTCGCCGACGTCGCCACGCGAGACCTCTCGACGACCGTGTTCGGCGAGCGGCTGTCGATGCCGATCATGCTGGCGCCCACGGGCGCGGGCCGCCTCGCGCGATCGTCCGCGGAGATCGCTGTGGCGAGGGCCGCGGCGCGGGCGGACATCGTGTACATACAGAGCACCGTGGCAGCCTTCCCCCTCGAGAATGTCGCCGCGCGCTCGACTGGCACGCTGTGGTACCAGCTCTACCTGCCCCCCAACCGCGCCGAGGTCGGGAACCTCGTCCGGCGGATCGCGGCGGCGGGTTACCGGGCCCTGGCCATCACCATCGACACGCCGGTCCTGGGCAACCGTGAGCGCGACACCCGCAACAAGCTCATAAGTCGGCCGCCGCATCCCAAGATGCTGCTGCAGGGGGCCAGCAAGCCGGCGTGGGCGACCGATTTCATCCGCGGCAAATTCGACTTCATGGGCACATTCGAATTTATGCGCGGCCAATTCAGCGCCGGCCGTCCCGGCGGCCCGTCCCGGCTGAGCCTCAACCAGACCCGAGCGGCAATCAAATCGTCGTCGGACTGCGTCACCTGGGAGGACGTCGAGCGGATCCGGTCGTTGTGGGAAGGCCCGTTGCTCCTCAAGGGCCTGATGCGCGGGGACGAGTGCGACCGGCTCGTCGAGCTGGGCGTCGACGGTGTCGTGGTCTCGAACCACGGCGGGCGGCAGCTGGACGGCGTCCCCGCGACCATCGATATCCTGCCGGAGGTGGTTGACGCGGCGGCGCGCAGGCTCACGGTGTTCCTCGACGGAGGTGTCCGGCGAGGCAACGACGTGGCCAAGGCGCTGGCCCTCGGCGCCGCAGGGGTCTTCGTGGGTCGGCCCTACCTGTACGGCCTCGCCGCGGGCGGCGAGGCCGGTGTCCTACGGATGATTGAGCTGCTGCGCGTGGAATTCGACCACGCGATGGCACTGCTCGGCGCCGCGACCATGGCGGACCTCGACCGCGGCCTCGTCTCGGGCGCACGTATCCCCAGCACCCTCTCACCGTCGACGCGATAGGCCATGCCTGTCGACGGCCGAGTTGGGCCGCTTGGCGACCTTCCGTCACCGCCTGCTACCTTGACGGCATGCTCTCCGTGTCGTGGCAGGGACCCGGCACCGTCGGTCTCCGGACAGCCGTCGGCGAACATTCGTATGCCAGAGGTGTGCACTACGCCCAGCAGAGCGCGGTCACGAGGATCGACTGGGACCCCGACGAGAACACCCTCCGGGGCCGGGTGCGTGGCAGCGGCGGCGAGGTCTACGCGACGAGCGCGCAGTTCTCGGGTGACGGTCCGTCCTCTTGGACGTTCCAGTACGGCTCGTGCACCTGCCCGGTGGGCGTCGACTGCAAGCACGTCGTGGCACTGGTGCTGACGGCCACGACAGGCGCGACGGCCACGGCGAACGCGGCAACGGGTGCGGCGGCGGCCCCCAGCCCATCGGCGCGGCGGTCCGGGTCCTCCCCGCGGTCGGCTCAGCCGCGGTTTTGTCCCGGTCAGCTGCCTGGACCGAGGACCTGGGAGAGCTGCTGGGTGCCTCGCCCGCCGTTGGCGGCGGCCACGGCGGGGCCGCCGGGACGACGCCGTTGGCCGTCGAGCTGAGCTTCACGGCGGATCCGCCGGCCCACGGCGGCGGATCCGAGCTGGGCCTGCGGGTCACGGCCCGGCTGGGTCAACGCCATCGGGTGGGACGCCCTCAACGCGGCGTACCAGACCCGCGAGTACCAGCAGCCGCAGGTACGGCTGCTGCAGGAGTTCTTCGCCGTGTACCGGGCCCATGACGAGCGGTACGGGTGCTCATACTACTCCTCCTATTCTTCCGGCGGCGCGAAACGGCTCGATCTCTGCGCGTTCGAAAGCCGTCAGCTCTGGCCGATGCTCGACGAGGCCGAGGCGGTCGGCCTCCGGTTCGTGCACGCCCGCAAGAAGCTCGGCGACGTGAGCCGGTATGGTTCCGCGGAGCTGTGCCTGAACGTCACCCGGGACGAGAGCACGAAGTCGCTGGTCGTGGCTCCCCTGCTCCGCCTCGGCGGGACGCCGACGGACGCCGCCGTGTTCTCGTTCATCGGCCGCGAGGGCCATGGCGTCGTGTACGTCGACCGGGCGGAGGTCCTGGCCTCCGACGACCATCGGGACTGGCACGTCCGGCTCGCGCGGCTCGCCCAGCCGGTGCCGCCGCGGCTGCAGCGGATGGCGGTCGGGAACCGGAGCCTGCGGGTGCCCCGCAGCGAGGAGTCCCGCTTCCGCACGGAGTTCTACCCGCGTCTGCGGCGCCTGGCCCCCGTCGTGTCCAGCGACGGCTCCTTCGAGCCGCCGGAGGTGCCGCCGCCAGCCCTGGTGCTGCACGGCCTCCTACGGTGACGACCACGAGCTCGACCTCACCTGGGGATGGGCCTACGAGGTTGGCGGCGAGCGGATCCACGTGCCGCTGTACGCGACGGAGCCTGACGGCCCCGAACCGCCCGGCACGATGCTGCCCGCCGCGGAACCGGACGGGTGCGGGATCCGCGCCAGGAGCAGGACGCGTTGCGGGACGTGCTGGCGGCGCTGGATCTGCCCTCCGGCACGGCCGCCCTGCTCGCCGGTGACCAGGGTTCCGGTCTGCGGCCACGGGTGCGGCTGCGCGGCGTCGACACGATGCGCGCGACGACGGAGCTGCTCCCGTTGCTGACAGACCGGCCCGGGGTGGCCGTCGAGGTCAGCGGTGACCCGGCGGCCTACCGGGAGGCCGGCGACTCGCTGCTCATCGGCCTGTCCACCGACGACGTGGTAGGCGAGACCGACTGGTTCGATCTCGGGGTCACCGTCACCGTGGAGGGCCGGCAAGTGCCGTTCACGGACGTCTTCCTGGCGCTGAGTCAGGGGCAGTCGCACCTACTCCTCGCCGACGGCGCCTACTTCAGCCTGCAGAAGCCCGAGCTGCAGATGTTGCGGCGGCTGATCGAGGAGGCGCGGGCGCTACAGGACTCACCCGGCGGTCCGCTGCGGATCAGTCGGTTCCAGATCGGGCTGTGGGAGGAGCTCGCCGGGCTCGGTGTGGTCGAGCGCCAGGCGCGGTCGTGGCGCCAGCAGGTGACGGGGCTGCTGGAGCTGGGGGCCGAGGGCCAGCTCGAACAGGAGCCGCCGGCGACGCTCGCGGCGACGTTGCGCTCCTACCAGCTCGACGGTTTCCGGTGGCTGGCGTTCCTGTGGAAGTACCGGCTGGGCGGGGTGCTCGCCGACGACATGGGCCTGGGAAAGACGCTGCAGACGCTGGCACTGGTCTGCCACGCCCGGCAGGCCGATCCCGAACTCGCGCCGTTCCTCGTCGTCGCGCCGACGAGCGTCGTGTCGAACTGGGCCGCGGAGGCGGCCCGGTTCGCGCCCGGGCTGCGAACGGTGGCGATCTCCGACACGCAGCGGCGCCGCGGCGAGGCCCTCGACGAGGCGGTGTCGGGCGCCGACCTGGTGATCATCTCGTACACGCTCTTCCGCCTCGAGCACGAGGAGTACGCGAGCCTGGCCTGGTCGGGTCTGATCCTCGACGAAGCCCAGATGATCAAGAATCATCAGTCGAAGGCCTACCGGTGCGCCCGGCTGCTGCCGGCGCCGTTCAAACTGGCCGTCACCGGGACCCCGATGGAGAACAACCTGATGGAGCTGTGGTCGCTGCTGTCGGTGACCGCACCCGGCCTGTTCCCGAACCCGACCCGCTTCCGCGACTACTACGCCCGGCCGGTCGAGAAGCAGAACGACGTCGAGCTGCTCGCCCAGCTCCGACGGCGGATCAGGCCGCTGATGACGCGCCGCACCAAGGAACAGGTCGCGCCCGAGCTCCCGCCGAAGCAGGAACAGGTCCTGGAGGTGGACCTGCACCCGCGGCACCGCAGGCTCTACCAGACCTACCTGCAACGGGAACGGCAGAAGGTGCTGGGCCTGGTCGACGACATGAACCGCAACCGCTTCACGATCCTGCGCTCGCTGACCCTGCTGCGCCAGCTCAGCCTGCACGCTGGCCTGGTGGACGACCACCACGGGGACCTGCCGTGCGCCAAAATCGACGCTCTGTTCGAGCAGCTCACCGACGTCGTCGACAGTGGTCACCGGGCCCTGGTCTTCAGCCAGTTCACCGGGTTTCTCGGCAAGGTACGCGAACGGTTGTCCGCCCTCGGTGTGGAGCACTGCTACCTCGACGGCCGGACCCGCGACCGGTCCACCGTGCTCGAACGGTTCAAGACGGGGTCGGCCCCGGTTTTTCTCGTCAGCCTGAAAGCCGGCGGGTTCGGCCTGAACCTGACCGAGGCGGACTACTGTTTCCTGCTCGATCCGTGGTGGAATCCCGCGACCGAGGAACAGGCGGTGGACCGGACGCACCGCATCGGGCAGTCCCGCAACGTCATGGTCTACCGCCTCGTCGCCCGGGACACGATCGAGGAGAAGGTGATGGCGATGAAGGACCGGAAGGCGCGGCTGTTCTCCAGCGTCATGGACGACGGTGACGTGTTCAGCTCGACGCTCGACGCCGACGACATCCGCGAGCTGTTCGCCTGACGGCCCCCGGACCGCCCCCTGCCTCGTGGCCGGCTGGCCTGACGGGCGCGGGCGGGTTCACCCGGTTCACCCGGTTCCACCGATGGGCGCCCATCGGGGCCTGCGGCCGGGCCGTCGACCGGCGGTTAGGCGAGGTCAGGGCGTCGGCGCCTGTCAGGGTGACGACGTCGGGTTCCACGCACCGGGGCGGGCCTCTACGGTGATGCCTCGTGCGGGTCATCTGGGCGGCGTTGGCCGCGATCGTCGTGTCCGTCGGGGTATTGACCGGCTGCAACGGTTCCTCCGCGGCGGACGCGGCCGCGGAGGACACGGCCGCGGCTGGGACATCGGTGAGCACATCGGCGGTGCCGATCGCGGCCGCCGGGGAGTGCGGGGGCAGGGTGACCGACCTCGCCGGGGTCGAGAAACTCCTCTCCGAACCGGTCGGCTGCCCAGGCGGCACAAACAGTTTCTGGCACGGCGAGCTCGGCGACGCGTGGACACCGCCGCGGTTCGTCCCCTACCGGGACGGCCAGGTTCCGCAGGACGCCTGCGGCGCACAGGTGGACGATCCCAAGCAGTTCGCGGGCAACGCACTGTACTGCCAGCTCGACGACACCGTCGCCTACAGCGTCGACTTCATGACGGAGCTGTTCCAGGCGGGTGGAGCGTCCTACCCGCTGTTTATGATCATGCACGAGCTGGGTCATCGGGGCGCCCGGATCGGCGTGGTGTCGCGCGCGGAGGAGAACCAGGCCGACTGCTTCGCCGGCCGCCAGGCCAAGAGCGCGCACGACGCCAAGCGCATCGCGTTCACCGACGCGCTGCAGGGCGCGCTGCTGTTCTACAGCATCGGCGACACCCGCGACAGCGGCTGGTTCGACCAGGAGGCGGCCTCCGCCCCCGACGCCCACGGCACCCCCCGTCAACGCGCCCAGGCCTTCTCCTTCGGCTACCTGCGCGACAGCGACACCTGCCACCGGCTCGGCCAGTCCGAGAGCGGAAGCGTGCCGCTGTTCTGACCCAGCTACGCCTGTCCCGTGCCGGGTTTGATAGAGGCAGTCAAACCAGGAGGAAGTGGACGATATGGGCGTGCCGAGGAAGTACCCCGATGAGCTGCGGGAACGGGCGATCCGGCTGGTGCTGGGGGTCAGGGCCGAGGCGGGGACGGGCGCGAAGGGTGCGTGCCAGTGGATCGGGGCTTAGCTGGGGATCTCGCCGGAGACGCTGCGGGTCTGGGTCGTGAAGGCCGCGGTTGAGGCGGGAACGAAGCGGGGTGTGCCGACTGAGGTGGCCGCCCGGTTGGCTGCGCTGGGGCGGGAGAACCGGGAACTGCGGCGGGCGAACGAGATCCTGAAGTCGGCGTCGGCTTTTCGCGGCGGAGCTCGGCCGCCCGCGCCGGTAGTCCACGACTACATCGACCAGAACAAACAGAAGTTCGGGGTCGAGCCGATCTGTGCGGTGTTGAAGGACGCCGGTGTCCAGGTCGCCCCGAGCGCCTACTACGCCGCGGGGAAACGGCCGCCGTCGGCCCGGGCGATCACCGACGAAGAGACCCTGAAGGAGATCAGGCGGATTCATGCCGAGAACTACGGTGTCTCCGGGGTGCGGAAGGTCTTCGCGCAGCTTGACCACGAGGGCGGGA
>NZ_CDWTNB010000163.1:2964-10145 GCF_977947065.1 Frankia sp. CgJB1 | reverse complement strand
CCGGAACCAACACACCGACGACCATCAAGATCCAACTAGTAGAAGCGGCATTGAGCCCTGGCGGCGCATCGCGGAGCCCGGGTCCTGCTAGTCGACGACATCTGCGGCACCGGCTCCACCTATCGCGCGGCGGTTGGATGGCTACAGGAGCATCTGGTCCCGGCTGCTTTGCGCACCGCGGCGCTATGAATTCGTAATGAAGTAATTAATGCAAGCCAATATGCGTCTTCGCAGGTCACGGGCTCGCGAGGACCCCGAAGTGAACAAGTTATTTTATTCCGAATCCTATGCCGCAGCGAGGCGGCGGCTTTCACCCCGGACACCTGGGTGTGGGACACGCTCGACTGGGTCGTCTTCCCTTGGAATGAGCCGACGCAGACTATCGAGGACTTGATCGTGCCGGCCTCGCCACGAGTCCGCCCTTCGGACGCGCCGGCCGAGGCGGAAGCAGGCGATAGCGGAGCCCGCGGATGAGCGGGCCGAAACCGGCCGCACTCCGCCGGGCTGAACCCACACCAGAACGCCCGTGACCGAATCCTGGCGCTTTACCTGAACAATTGCCTAGGAGAAGAACGATGAATGCTGTGCAACTGTCGGAGCAGTATGTAACCCGGCCGGGAACCACGATGGTGGGGCCCTACAGCACAAACCAGATGGATGACTTCTACGCGGCGTTGAGCCGCGGTGAGGCCAAGCCGTCGGGTCTGATGAACCTTCTCCAACACCTGATCGTCGCTGAGCGGTGCGCGCCGGACTCGCGTGTGCTGGATGTGTGCTGCGGCCGGGGCCTGGCGCTGCCGCTGTTGTTCCGCTATGCCCCGACGATCGCGGGGTATGTCGGGCTGGACATCAGCGCCGCCAATCTCGATGAGGCCCGGGAGCGGATCGAGGCCCTGCGCTCGGCGTACGGCGACCCCTTCCCGGTTGCGCTGGTGGAGTGCGACGTGGCCAGGGCCTGGCCTGATCTGCCCTCGCACGAGCAGGGTTTCGGTATCGCGCTCTACACCTCGGCGCTGGAGCATCTGCCGTTCGAGCTCGGTGCGGAGAGCCTGCGCAGCACCGCCGCGGCGCTGGGACCGGGGGGAGTGCTCTTCCTTTCCACCCCGGCGGCCGTCGGGCCCCCGCCTCGCCCGTTGCAGTACCGCGTCCATGTCTACGAGTGGTCGCGCGAGGAGGTCGAGCAGGTGATCGGAGGCGCGGGTCTGATCATTGAGGACGTGATGGGCCTGCTGCCGCCCGCACCGGACGCAACGGTGGCCGCACTCACCGACCGGTATGGGGAAGCTGCGGCAGCCTGGTACCGCGATCTCGTCGAACGCGTCCCCAAGGCGCTGCTGGACACGGTCTCCGCCGTCGCCGTTCCCGACGTGGCCACGGAACTGCTCTACGTCTGCCGGAGGCCGGCATGAACGCGTCGACGACAAGCGGCGGGCCCGCGCTCGGAGCCACATCGCTGTGGGTGAGCATCGAGGGGATCAACGGTGTCGGGAAGACCAGCGCGGCCCGCTCGGTCGCCGCCGTGCTCGGTGCGCGGTGCCTTCTTCTGGACGAGCTCACCGACTCCGACGACACGCTGATCGGGCGGGTGATCGCCGCGTTGAGCGCCGAAGGCGACCATTTCCTGCGCACGGGTAACCCGGTTGTGGAGACCCTCGCCCTGCTCGCGTTGGAGGTCCGCAAGGCCGAGCGACTGGCCACACGGGACCTCGCCGGAGTCCAGGTGATCCTTGAGGACCGTGGCGTGGACTCTGTCGCCGTGTGCCAGGCGGCGATCCTGTGCTCCCAGCACACGGAGACATCGCCGGACGCAGTAGCCCGGCACGTGCTGTCGAGTGCTCGGCGGTGGATGGTGTTGCCAGACGCGACCATCGTGCTCACCGGTGACCCCGGGGTGTGCGCGCGGCGTTTTGCCGACCGGATCGGGTGCTCACTGACGCCAGCGGACGTGCAGGTGCTCGAACAGATCGACACCCTGTACCGCGAGGCGGCTGTCCGCGATCCCCGACGGTTCACGCTCCTCGACACGACCAACATGTCGCCGGAGGAGACCGCCGCCGCTGTCCAGAAGGCCGTGACCACGCTGCTGGATCGGCAGGCCGCCCATGCCTCGTGACGTGACCCTGTTGTGGGCTCTGCGCTCCCCGTGCGCGTTCGCCTGCCCGCATTGCTACTTCGGCACCATCGAGGAGCACAAGGACGCCCCGCCGGAGCAGGCAGGTGTCCTATCGCACCTGTCGCGCACCGACCTGCCGGCGAAGGCACTGACGGCCTTCGCACGGACGCTGGCGGCCTCGCCTGTCGAGCGGGTGGTCATCGCTGGTGGGGAGCCGCTGGACTGGCCCGCCGCGCTGGAGGTGATCTCTCTCATCAAGGGCGGGGGCTGCCAGGTCGTCGTCGCGACGAACGGTGTTCCGCTCACCCGCCCGCACGTGGCCGAGCGTCTGGTCGCTCTCGGGGTCGACGGCGTGTCGGTGTCGCTCGACAGCGCGGACTCCGAGCCCAACGACCAGATGCGACCGTCCCGTTCGGGTCGTTTCGGCTACCACGACGTCCTGGAGGGCATCGGTGCTCTGCTCCAGGCGCGCGGCGAAAGGCCCGCGCCCAGGGTCGGGATCTACACCGTGGTCACGCGATCACGTCCGCAGGAGGTCACTGACGTGGCGCGGCTGGCGGCGGGCCTGGGCGTCGACTACTACGTGCCGCAGCCGATCTCCCTCGCCGCCGACCACCAGCTCTTCCACCAGATGTGCCACACCCCCGCCGACGTCGCCGACGTCGGCGGGTACCTCGACCTCCTCTACAGCGACCCCAAGGGGCTGGCCCTGCCCGACCCGTCCTATGTCCAGCGCTTCATCGCCTCGATCTCCACCGACGGGGGCGGGCATGTGCCTGACTGCTTCGGCGGCGCGCGCCTGTTCTTCATCCAGCCCGACGGGTCGGTCTGGGACTGCCCATCCGATCGCCGGATCGCCGCCCAGGTCGTGCATGCGCCCGAGCTGCGGCGCACCATCGAAGACGGCGACGCGCGCACACTGTTCGCCACGCGGCCGACGTGCACGGACTGCTCGCTGTTCAGTCGTGACTGTGTGAACATGTGGCCCCTCGTCCTGGACATGCCGCGGCTGCTGAACCCGGGGCCGGGGCGATGACGCTGCCTGCACTCCCCGGCGGGACGTAGCCACTCGCGGATCAGCTCGCCGCAGTTCTCGCGCAGATGCCCGACCCGAGCGGCGGGCCGGAAGTCGTGCAACTGGAGCACGACCTGGCCGAGGTGTTCGGCGTACCGCACGCCGTCGCGGTCTCCTCCGGCACCGCGGCGCTGCACGCCGCACTGTCGGCTTGCGGCATCGGTCCGGGAGACGAAGTCCTCGTCCCGGCGCTGAGCGTCGTCATGACCGTGGCGCCCCTGGCCGCCCTGGGGGCAGTGCCGGTGTTCATCGACAGCGACCCGGCCACCCTGGACCTGGACTACGACGACGCGGCCAGCAAGGTCACCTCGCGGACCCGGGGGATCATCCCGGTGCATCTGTGGGGCCGGATGGGAGACCCAGCGGCCCTGACGGCGTTCGCATCCAACCGCGGGCTCGCCGTCATCGAGGACGCCGCACAGGCTGCTGGCACCGCCCGCGACGGCCAGCGGGCCGGCACGGTCGGCGTCGGCTGCTTCAGCATGAAGGACGGCAAGATCCTCTGGAGTGGCGAGGGCGGCTTCCTGCTCACCGCCAAACCCGAGGTCGTGGAGTACTCGGCCGCGTTCCGCAGCCACTGGCAGCAGGCCCCTGCCGGCGAAGCCCCGCTAAGCCGCCTGGCCACCAACTCCCGCCTCGCGGCCCCCCTTGCCGCGATCGCCCTGGCGAACCTCCGCCGGTTCCCGGCGCTGGTCGAACTGCGCCGCGCACAGACCCGCCGCCTGCTGGACGCCCTGAAGCAAGCATCCGGCCTGGTGACCCTGCCACCAGCCACCGACGAACAGTGGAATGGCTTCGCCCCGCTGCTTCACATCGACCTGTCCAGTTCACATCGACCTGTCCAGCCCCCGCAGGTTCGCGCAGCACCTCGCCCAGCAGGGAGTGCCGAACTCCACCGGCAGCTTCCGACTCGTCCCCTGCGACACCCGGCCCATGTTCACAGGCCGCGGCCGTCCGTGCCGTGGTGCCGCCGACATCCTCGACCACACGCTCGCCGTCATCCTCACCGAACGCGACACTCAGACCACACTTGACAGGTACGCCGCCGTCATCACCCAGGAGGCCGCCGCATGGGCCCCGTGACCGACCAGCGTGAACCAGCATCACAACCCCACCGGGGCGACTCGTTCCGCGGCGCCCCGTCCTCGTCCCTGAACGGAACTGCCCGAATGACGATCACCTCGGTAGGAAATTCCTGCACCCGCGGCCCGCTCATCTCTGTCGATGGCGTCACTGGAGTCGGCAAGACGTATCTGACCAGTCGCGCCGTGCAAACCCTCGATGACAAGCCGCTGATACTGGAGGGGTTCTCCCAGCGCACGGACGGTCGCCCGGGACTGGGCGAAGCCCTGCTTGGCGCGCTGCGCGAAGCCAGCGCAGGGGACCCATTCCTGCGCGGAGGCACTCCCATGGCCGAGGCCCTGATCCTGCTGGCGATCAAGCGGCATGACCTAGACGCCGTCGTCGGCGAGCTGTCGCGCGGGCGTCCCGTCATCGAGGGCCGCGGCGTCGACACCACGGCGGTATGCCAGGCGCTGCTGCTGCACCCCGACGACGGCGACGCCGCCCTGGACACAGCGATCGCCCTGCTGGAACTCGCGTCCTCCTATAGGCTGCTGCCCGACCTCACGATTCTGGTCACCGACAACACCTCCGAAGCCATCGAACGTGCGCAGCGGCGCGACCAGCGCGTCCTGACCAGCGAGCAGGCCACGTTCATGCGTGAGGCATGCGAGCTCTACGAACGGCTCGCAGCCACCGATCCGGCCCGCTACCGGGTCGTAGACCGGCGCAGCGTCGGCGAGCACGAGGCGGCCGAGCTGATCCGGGCGTGGATCGGCGTTGGAACCGGCCTGGGCTGCTTGCGCGAGCCGTGGCAAGGCGCGGATGCCCGGTGCAGGTGCTGCGGCCACCGCGCGGACCCGGCGCTCGCATGAACGAGGCAGCCCCTCCCTCTATCTGCCCAAACCCGGCTCCAGCCGGCAACTGCGTGCCCGCGATTCCCGCCGGTATCGAGGCCCTGGTCTTCGATTTCGACGGCACCCTCGCCGACACCACACCCAGCCACGAGCAGGCGCTGCGAGCGGCGCTGGAGCCACACGGCGTCGGCTTGGACCACGACTGGTATCGCGGGCACGTCGGCCTGTCCATCCATGACCTGCTGGACGCGCTGCCGGGTGGTCGACCACTGCCGCACGAAGAGATCATCGCCCAGAGCCGCGCCCATCTGCTGGCCACCGTGCACAGCATCACCCCTATCGCGTGCACTGTCGCGCTGCTGCGCGGCGCCCGCCGTGCGGGGCTGCCCTGCGCCGTGGCCTCGGCTGCCAGTCGCCTGCTCGTCCATCCGGGCATTCATGCTCTGGGCCTGACGCGGGAGTTCGCGGCGGTCGTCGCGCGAGAGGACGCCACGAAGGGCAAGCCGGCCCCTGACGTGTACCTGGTGGCTGCCCGATGCCTTGAGGTCCCGCCGGAGCGCTGCCTTGCCGTCGACGACGCCCGCGACGGCGTCACCTCTGCCCGCACGGCCGGCATGCACGTGATCACGGTGGTCGACGGCCACCTGGCCCCGCCAACGAAGGCGCTCAGGGAGCCGAGCGCCTCGCTTGCCGCGCCGGGGCTGTGAGGCCGCCGGGTGGCGCACTCCGGCCGGGCGCTGCCCGCGACACGACAGCCTGACCGAACGACGCCGAATCGGACACCGCGATCAGAAAATTCCGCCGGATGACGGCGCGAGGCCGTCGCACCAGGGGAGCATGATGCCCGTTCTCCACTCGACCAAGAACCTGGAGATCATCAACCCGCCCACGCCTACGAGCGAGGGTGTCGGCGTCTTCGAGAACACCGACCACTACACGGTGTTCCATTACGGCAGGATGCCGGACCCGATACCCGGAAAAGGTGAGGCGATCGCCCACATGGCCGCCTTCACCTTCACGATGCTGGAAGCGGCAGGCGTGCCAACCCATTTCCGGCGGTTCATCGCCCCCAACCGGATCGAGTTCGACCTAGCCCGTATGCCAGGCCCCGACACCGGGCCGCTCACGCTGAACGCCGGACCCTACCTCGTCCCCGTGCAGGTCATCATCCGCACTGAGCTCCCGCAAGGAAGCTCGGTTCACCGCCGGCTTGCAGCAGGCACGCTGACACTGGCGGAGCTCGGGCTCACCAACCTTCCCGTGTACGACCAGCGGCTTGAGCATCCACTCGTCGAGTACGCGACCATGCTGGAGGACGTCAACCGATACGTCAGCGCGCCCGAGGCCCAGCGCCTCGCGCATCTGAGCGACGAGCAGTTCCAGACGATGCGCGACACGGCCATCGCGGTCGACCAACTGCTCACCGGGCACAGCAACGAGGTCGGGCTGAGGCGCTGTGACGGCAAGGTCGAGTTCCTGGTGTCGAGCGATGCGCGCCTCGTGGTCGCCGACAGCCCCGGCACACCCGACGAAAGCCGCCTGATGTTCGGCGGAGTGCACTGCGGCAAGCAGATCCTCCGGGACCGGTACGTAGCGAACAGGCTAGAGGTGCCGGTCGACGCTCTGATCAACGACAGTGTGCCTAGAAGCCAATGGCCACAGCCGGCACCACTGCCGCCGGGGTTCGTGCCGGTCATGTCAGACCTGTACCGGGCCCTGAGCGAGACCTGGACAGGCGAGCGGCGCTGGAACGCGCCGAGCCTGAAGGCCGCCACGCAGGCCGCTTCCAGCCTTATTCAGTGACGACGCATCATGGCAGCGGGCGCTCCGGCATGCTCGTCTTGATACCAGGCGCGGGCGAGCGACCGCCACGACCGGACCCTACGAGGAAGAGAATGGTGGAAGTATGGGCGGGTTGACACAAGATCCCGCCTTTCGGGGAACCACCTTCGTGGTTATCGACTTTGAAGCGACGACCCCTGCGGGCTACCCGGCCCATCCCACCGAAGTCGCTGCTCTCGCACTCCGCTACGAGAACGGCCGGATGAGAGAAGCCGGTAGGTACGCTTCTCTG
>NZ_CDWTNB010000163.1:2012-2539 GCF_977947065.1 Frankia sp. CgJB1 | reverse complement strand
GAAGTGAACAAGTTATTTCATTCCGAATCCTCTCATCCGGCCGCTCGCGTTCGCCCCGGTGACGCCGGCCGACACGGCCCAGACCGGCCTCACCCCCGAGCAACTGCGCCAGGCGCCCAGCCCGGCCGACGCGCTGGGCGCATTGGACCGGCGATTCACTGAGGGCATTCAGTACCTGCTGGTCGCTCAACACGCCGCCACCGAAGCCAACATCATCTACAATCAGCGCGAGCACTGCCCGGTGCTGGCCCACGTTGACTTCCTCGACACGATCCCGCTTGCCAGGCACCTCATCCCAGGTCTGCCGAACTACCGGCTCGACACGCTGCTGGCGCATTTCCACATCAAGCAGCCGGCGGATCGCCACCGGGCCCCTGCTGACGTTGACGTCACCGCCCAGGTGTTCTTCCGGATCGTCAGCGCTGCGGACGAAGATCCGCAGCTCAGTGATCTCGCGGCTCTGATGAAACTCGCGGGACGCACGGCCAAGTGCAATAGGATTAGGAATGAAATAACTTGTTCACTTC
>NZ_CDWTNB010000163.1:0-1515 GCF_977947065.1 Frankia sp. CgJB1 | reverse complement strand
CATAGGCCCGTCCAGGGCGGCCTGTTCGACATCGCGTTCCCGACGGGAGAAGACCTGGGCACAACCGGTCTGAGATAGGACGGAGTTCACTTTGATGACCAGGGAACAGTCCGGCCGCGCCGAGGTCGGGTTCTGGTTTCATCCGCTGTGCCCGTGGGCGTGGATCACTTCACGTTGGCTCCTGGAGGTCGAGCAGGTCCGGCCGGTGCGCGCCGATTGGCGGATCATGTCGCTGGCCTACCTGAACCTGGTCCAGCGCGAGGGCAAGGGACTTAGCGAGGATTACCGTGACCTGATGATGCGTGCGTGGGGTCCGGTGCGGGTCTGCGCGGCAGCCGCCGAGCACGGCGGCCGTGGCGTCCTCGGACCGCTGTACACCGCGATCGGCACCCGGCTGCACAACCAACGACGCCGCGACGATCCCACTGTGATCACCGAGGCTCTCGCGGAGGCGGGCCTGCCCGGCTCGCTGGCCTCGGCCGCCGCAAGCACCGAGTTCGACCAACTCATCACCGACTCGCACGACGATGCGTTCAACGAGGTCGGCCTTGACGTCGGGACGCCTGTTCTCCGCATCGGTGGCACGGCTTTGTTCGGCCCCGTGATCACACCCGCCCCTCGCGGTGAAGCCGCCGGACGATTCTGGGACGGCCTGGTCATGGTCGTTGGGACGGACGGCTTCTTCGAGCTCAAGCGAACCCGGGACCGCAAACCGTCCTTCGAGTGAGACGCGTGAGCGGACACCACAGCTCGGCCAGCGTCGGCCGAGGCTCCGACCGTCCAAGTTCCGGGCTCGGTTCGACATCCGGTTCGGCAGGGAGGGCTGACGACGACCACGGAGCCTTGACTGGTGCGCTCCGCGGTAAGGCGCCGCTGTTTGCCGGGGTCGTTCAGCGAGCCCCGGTCAGCCGATCTAGGCCGGTGCACTGACCGCTCGCGCGATGCGATGGCCGACAAGCCGCTCGGCCACCGCGAGCGGATACCATGCGGCACCGTGAACCTCGGACTCCTGGATGCGCCCCACGTCCGCATGCGCCGTGGTGAAGGCGTACCCGATGTCGAGGTGGTAGTGATCCGGCTCGTCCTTCATCGGTCGTGCCGGAACCTGGCCGTACTCGATATAGACGGGGGTTCGCAACGCGGGGAAGACCGTGCCGGGGTCAACACCGGTCTCCTCCGTCAGCTCGCGCACTGCCGCGCCGATGAGTGTGGTGTCGGTCGGCTCCAGGTGGCCGCCAGGCTGCAACGTGATCCCGTATGCGCGGTGCTCGACCAGCAGGATCTCGGCGTCGCCGCGGACGTCACTACGGACCAGAAGCGCACCGGCGGTTACGTGCATCGGAAAGGTCCGCCGCGAGGCGAAATCCCGTCCTTGAGAAAGCAGTAGCAGCGGCTCAGCCAGCAGCGTGGCCTCGTCGGGGTAACACTCGATGTAGGCGGAAAGCGCACTCGAAATATCCGAATCACTGATCGCCACGAGCTGCCCCCGCATCAGCCCGAGAGACCAGCCCGTGT
>NZ_CDWTNB010000162.1:4222-9563 GCF_977947065.1 Frankia sp. CgJB1 | reverse complement strand
GGCGAGGGCCAGGGGCGCGGTGGGCGGCAGGTCGAACGGCGCCAGCACACCCTCGGCCAGCCGCGAGCCGTCGGACGTCAGCGGGCCGACCAGCCGGCGCCAGCCGGAATCGGCGCCGTCCCGGTCGGCGAGGCCTGCCGCGGTGGCGTTGAGGTCGCGGCGCAGCAGCGCCGCCGGGCCGTCGTCGAGCGGGTGGGCGAGCGGCACCGGCGGATGCGCCCACCGAAGTCCCCCGGCCGGGGCCGGGCGTGGGGCTGGGCCTGCGGTGGGGGTCGGGCCTGCGGAGGACGTCGGGCCTGTGCCGAAGGCGCGCAGCGCCGGGGAGGCGAGCGCGAGCGGCAGGACGGTTGCGCACACGTCGTGCCGGAAGCCGGGCAGCGTCAGCTCTTCTGTGCGCAGCCCACCACCGGGAGTGCCTGCGGCCTCCCGGACGAGCACCCGCCAGCCGGCCTCGGCCAGCGTCAGGGCTGCGGTCAGCCCGTTTGGACCGGCCCCGACGATCACCGTGTCGAAGCTGTCCGTGCTCACCGCGCACCTCTTCCATTCGGGTTCCATCCGGAGAACCTCGCCCATCCGGACCGTCGATGGGTACCCCACCCGACGGCAGCTGGCCACGCACGATCGTGCCGCTGCCGGGCATCGAGCCCGAACGTGATACCCGCCCGAAGGTGATGCCCGCCCGTCCAGTCGTGCTCCAGGGCCGCCGTCGCGCCGCTGGTCCGAGCCCGGGAGCGGATGCCATAAAAGGTGTCCAGTATCACTCATAAATGGGGTTTCTGTCACAGAGGGAAACTCAGCTGTGGACTCGTGCGTTGAGATCTGTGCATAATCAGTCACTTTCCGTTTCCGCGGGTCCAGGATGGACGTCGGATGTGGTCGGACCGCGGTGTCCGACGGGCGCCGGCAAACCGTCCCCAACGGTGATACTTCGGGGCCGATCTCCGACGAGACACCCGTCCCGCCGCATCGAACTCGAGGAGGATGCCATGACCGCTTCGGTTTCCCCGCCGTCACCGTCCCGGCACAGCCATTCGCCGCCCATGCCCGGGTCCACCGCCAAGCACGTGCGCCGGGCCCAGGGTGACCACAGCCCCCTGCGCCCCGATCTCCAGGCCTCCCTGGTCGTGTTCGTCGTGGCGTTGCCCCTGTCGCTGGGCATCGCCGTCGCCTCGGGGGCGCCGGTCGCCGCGGGTCTCCTCGCCGCGGTGATCGGTGGCGTCGTCGCCGGCGCCCTCGGCGGTGCGCCGTTGCAGGTGAGCGGGCCGGCCGCCGGGCTGACCGTCATCGTCTCCGACCTCGTCCACACCTACGGGTGGCGCGTCACCTGCCTGATCACCGTGGGGGCCGGGATCCTGCAGATCCTGCTCGGGCTCTGCCGGGTCGCCCGCGCCTCTCTGGCCGTCTCGCCGGCCATCGTCCACGGGATGCTCGGCGGCATCGGGCTGACGATCGTCCTCGGCCAGTTCCACGTGGTGCTGGGCGGACAGGCCGAGAGCCACGCCTGGGACAACGTCGCGGCAGTGCCCGAGGCGATCGTCGATCCGCACGTTTCCGCGACCCTCGTCGGCTTCGTCACCATCGCCACGATCCTCCTCTGGCCCCGCTTGCCGAAGAGGCTGCCGAACGCCGTCCGAGCCATCCCCGCCTATCTCGCGGCGGTCGTGACGGGCACCCTGCTCGCCGCCGTCGCGGGCTTCGACCTGCCCAGGGTCAACCTGCCCTCGTCCCTGTTCGACGCGGTCGCCCTGCCGGGCCTCCCGCGCGGTGACTGGTCCGGCATCGCGCTGGCCATCGTCACCGTGGCCATCGTCGCCAGCGTCGAGTCCCTGCTCTCGGCCGTCGCGGTGGACCAGCTTGCCACCACCCGAGGCTGGCGGGGGCCGCGCGTCGACCTCGACCGCGAGCTGCTCGGGCAGGGTTCGGCGAACCTCGCCTCGGGCCTGGTCGGCGGGCTGCCGATCACCGGGGTGATCGTGCGCAGCTCCACCAACGTCGCCTCCGGCGGGCGTACCCGGAAGTCTGCCGTCCTGCACGGCGTCTGGGTGCTGCTGTTCGCCGTGTTCTTGGGCCGTGCCGTGGAGTGGATCCCGCTGTCCGCCCTCGCCGGCCTGCTCGTCGTCGTCGGTGCGCGGCTGGTCGACGTCGCGCATCTGCGCCACGTCCGCCGGCACGGGGAGCTGCCCGTCTACCTGGTGACAATCGTCGGTGTTGTCGCCCTCGACCTCCTGCAGGGTGTCGCCCTGGGTCTGCTCACCGCGCTCGCCCTGGTCCTGCGCCGGGTGCTGTGGTCGAGTGTCCGGCTGGTCCGCACCGACGAGCTCTGGCAGGTAGAAGTCGAGGGGACACTGAAGCTTCTTGTCCCTGCCCCGCCTCGCGCGGATCCTGGGCCGCATCCCCGTCGGTGCCCCCGTCTCGATCGAACTCATCGTCGACTACCTTGACCACGCCGTCTATGAGCATCTGCGTGGCTGGTGCGCGAACCACGAGGCGTCCGGCGGAACGGTGAGCGTCGACGAGATCGGCCAGGTCTGGTTCCGCCGGCCGGCCGAGGTCGCGGAGCAGCGGCGCCGCACCGTCGTCCCGCACCTCCCGCGCTGGTTCGCGCCCTGGTCGCAGTGGCAGGAGCTGGAACTCGCGTCGTCACCGTCGGATTCCCATTCGTCGGAGTCGCGGTCGTCGGATTCCCAGCCCGGCGGCGTCGTTCCGCCGGCGATTCACCTGGACCCAGTCCCGGCCCCGGCGGCGTCGGCCCCGGCGGCGTCGGCCCCGGCGCAGGCCTCCCCCGACCTGACGGTCCAGCACGTCAGCACAATGTTGCTCGGGGTGAACGAGTTCCACCGGCGGGCCGCCCCGCTCCTGCGGGGCACCTTCGACGAGCTCGCCGGGGGACAGCAGCCCGGCGCCCTGTTCCTCACCTGCGCCGACTCTCGCATTGTTCCCAACATCATCACCAGTAGCGGTCCCGGTGACCTGTTCACGATCCGTAATGTCGGGAACGTCGTCCCGGTGGACGACCCCGCCGGATCCGACCCGGACGCGCCCTTGCGACGCGGTGGCGACCTGTCGGTGACCGCCGCGCTGGACTACGCCGTCGACGTCCTGCGGGTGCCCTCGCTCGTGATGTGTGGCCATTCCGGCTGTGGCGCCATGCAGGCGTTGTTGTCCGGCGCGCTCGACGGCGCGCTCGACTCGGCCCTGGCGGGCTGGCTGTCGCACGCCGCCGCCTCGCTTGAGCGGACGCCCCCTGCCGGCACGGAGGATCTGCTCCCGGTGGAAAGGCTGGGCCGCGCCAACGTGGCGCAGCAGTTGGAGAACCTGCGCGCGCATCCGGCCGTGCGCCGTGCCCTGGCACGCGGCACGCTAGAACTCGTCGGCCTGTACTTCGACATCGCCGATGCGCGCATCTGGGTGCTCGAGGAGTCGACCGGCCGGTTCGTCGACCCGATGGACGCGTTGCCGACGGCGGTCATTGGGACCGGCCCGCGTCGCCGGTGGGACACACCGGTGCGGGTACCCGCACCCATGGTCGCGGTCGGCGCGGGTCCTGCCGACGAGCAACCGCCGCCCGCCGGCCGGCGGGCCCGGTGGCTCAGCCTGCCGCGGTAATGCCGCAGCGGTGAAGGGCCGCCGATCGCCCGGGGCCCGGGATCAGGGATCAGGGATCCGAAGTGCTGACCCCGGAGATGCACCGATGGTCGGCGACGTCGACCGTTGGATGACGTCGATCGTTGGATGACAGAGAGTCGCCGAGGGTTGGGCGCGGTCTCAAGGCCGGAGACCGTTACCAATTCTCGGCAATTCGCCGTCGCGCCGGTTCGCCGTCGCGCGGTTCGTCCGCGGGGGTCACGAGGCCGGGATGACCCGCTCCGGGTAGTCCAGCCAGGATGTCTGACCGTCGGGGGTGACGGTGAGCCCGAAGCGGGTGCAGGACGGCCGTCCTGCGTTCACCCACCAGTCGTAGGCCATTTCGAGTTCGTCCCACAACCGTCGTGGCCCATACTGGGTGACCTCATGCCCGTCCGACTGCCCGTCCGACCCGGCGGTCAGTGACGCCCACGACTGTGACGCCGCGTGGGACAGCAGAAGTGTTTTCGCTGGGCCGCCTTCCTCGATCTGCCCGGTGGTGCAGCCGGGCAGCCACAGGCCGACCGCGAATCCGGCCGCGGCGTCCCCGAAGGGCTCATCCAGATACCGGCAGGTTGTTCTGACATCGGCGTCGTCCTCGCCGAGCCACCAGACGGGTTTGTCGGCCCGCTGGCCGCGCAGCCGCATGAAACCCGCCTCATCATGAAAATGGCCCGAGGCGGTGCCGTCCGCAACGGTCAATGACAGCAGCGCCCCACCGAACTCGCTCGTGAACGGCAGCACGATCCGCCCGCCAGGCCGGGTCTGCATGATCCAGGGGTAGGGAACGGTAACCACCGACGCTGTGGCGATGATCCGGTCGTAGGGAGCCCGACCGGGAAACCCCGCCGCGCCGTCCCCGACGACCACCGTCACCGGACGGCCGATTCTGGCGAGGGCCGCGCGGGCTTGCCCCGCGATTCCCGGATCGATCTCGATGGTGGTGATCTGGCCGGTCGGGGTCCGCTCGGCGAGCAGCGCCGCGTTATAGCCGGTCCCGGTACCGATCTCGAGGACGTTCATCCCGTCCCGCACATCGAGGAGGTCAAGCATCCGGGCCATGACCCACGGCGCGCTGCTGGAACTGGTCGGTATGACGCCCCTATCGTCGTACCTGCCCGTCCCGTCGTCGACCTGCGTCGTGATCCCGTCGTCGCCGCGGCACAGCTTCGACCACCGCTGTGGATCATCCTGGCGCCGGAGCGGGACCAAGAAGAACCCGTCCTCGTCCCGGACCCAGATTTCATCCGGGATGAAGTCCTCGCGGTTCACCCGGCGGACGCTCACGCCTTCCCTGAGCCCTTGCACACGTCGCAGGAGACGGTCTCGTTCTTGCCGTCGCTGGTCACGGTGATCTTCTCGCTGCCGTTGCAGGTCGGGCAGGCTACCGGTTTCGCGTGCTTACCCACCCGACCGCCTCTCACCTGGGGCCATCTGGGGGTTCGGGCCCACGGCCATGATTCCATCCGGACGGTGCCGCGCGTCAAGGGGCCGCGGCAGCCTCGCGGCCGGGCCGGGAAACTGATCTAACTTGACAATTCTTAATATTTAAGAAATTTGTCGGCATCCGGGCGTGCTGGCCACGACACCCTGACGCCGACGCCGGCGGATGCCGGATCCGGTGGATCTCGCTAGAGCGGGCGGCAGACGTGCGTCAAGGTCCAGTCGGTTCCGGTCGCGGCACCCTCCGTTTTCGGCTGAGTGTCGGTCGTGCCGT
>NZ_CDWTNB010000162.1:0-3957 GCF_977947065.1 Frankia sp. CgJB1 | reverse complement strand
CATGACCGTCCGCGCCGATCCGACGGTGCAGGAGGGTCGCCGTCAACGGGGCGACGTCGATCCGCCAGAACATCTCGACCGGGCAGCGCAGGGCGGCCACGAGCACGCCCCGGATGACCGCTGGATGGGTCACCGCGATGATGGCCCGGTTCGGTGCTTCGCCGGGCCAGCCAGTTCTCGACGCGGCCAAGCAAGCTCAGTAGGGATTCGCCGCCCGGCGGGGCCACCGCCGGATCGCTGTGCCACCGGCGCAGTTCGTCCGGGGGAATCTCGTCCAGGCTGCGCCCCCGCCACGCCCCGACGTCCAGGTCGCGCAGGGCCGGATCCACCTTGGGGACGATGGGTGGGCCCGGGGCCCGCGGGATGGTGACGTCACCCTTGCGGGCACCGAGGCCCAGGGCGGCGGCGGTCTGACAGGCCCGCGCGGATCCGTCGCAGAGCATCCCTCCCGTCGCGGGAAGCGCGCCGGCGCCGAGAGGTTCGTCGACAGGGAACCGGGCGGCCCGCAGGGCCGCGGTCGGCGCGCAACTAACCAGGGCCAGCCGCACCGGCGGCACCGATCGCACCGATCGCACTGGTGGGGGCCGCGGCACGTCGGGACGCGCGTTCGGTCAACGCGCCGAACAGCAGGCCGATGGCCGCCCAGACGGTCGCCTGGATGGCGAGCGAGGCGATCCGGAACCGCCACAGCACGTCGGCGGGGAAGCCCTCCGGCGTCTCGTGCACGCGGGGCAGGACGGCGTAGACGACGCCCAGGACCACCAGCCCGCCGACGACGGCGGCGATCGTCGCGTTCCAGCCGCCGAGCCGATCGGTGAGCCGCCGCGCGGCCACACCCGTCCCGACCACGACGATCACCGAGATCAGGATCATGAGGAAGTACAGGACGGTCCGCCGGCCGATCGTGTCGGGATTGCCGATCGCGGGGGGATTCGCCGGGTACTTCAGATCGGGCAGGAGGTAGACCGCGGTGAACCCGGCGAGGGCCACCAGGGCGGCCGTCCCCCGGGGCCCGAGGGCGCCCAGGCGGCCCTGCACGCACGCATACGCCAGGGCGAACATGCCGCCGATGGCGACGGAGAAGAGCAGCAGACCGGTGAACAGACCGAGCGTCGACTGCACGGTCCGGGACACCGGCTCGGACTCCTCGTGCGCGTGAGCGACGAGACCCACCGCCTCGTGCGCATGAGTGGAGCTCTCGCCCGCCAACTCGAAGGTGATCGCGTGACCGATCTGGCTCTCGCCGAGGGTCTTCGCGACGATGAAGGCGAGCACGCCGGCGACCAGACCGACGAGCATGCCACGGATCAACAGTGTTGGTGCCACAGCGTCTCCTTGCTGGAACAGAGCGGGAGGAGGCGTCAGTGGCGTCAGTGGCAGGGGAAGCCGAGCAGGTGGCGGGCGTCGTGCACGAACTCGTGGACGTAGTTCCCGCCGAAGATTGACAGCGCGCCCTGCTCGGCGCCGACGAAGTACAGCCCGAGCAGCGCCAGCAGCCCGCCGAAGAGCAGGAAGGGCACCAGCTCACGCAGCGGGATGGTCGGCAGGGTCGGCAGTGCCGGCTGGGCGAGCGGTGCGGGGGAGACGGCGGGGTGCGCCATGAGGAGAACCTCCACTGGAATCACGCGTTCCACGGGTAGGACGGGTTCGGGTAATGGGTCTGACTTCCGAGACCGTCCAGGACGGACGGGCCGGTCACAGTGGCGCGACCATGCCGGAATCACACCGGCTTCCATCACACGAACATGTAAAGATAAACAGCGCCATGTAACCCTGTCAAGTTTTCTGGGCTGCCAGGATGGCTGGACGGGTCCGGGTGCGGTCCCCGTGGGGCATGCTGGTGTGCTGTGCGCTTGTATATGCGGTCAGGGGGACCAGCAGCGGTCAGGGGAGCCAGGAGACGGTGGCACAGCCGAGCTGATGCCGGATGGGGCCGTCGGGCCCGGCGTTCGTGGCGTAGGCGCACACCGTGTGCGGGACTGCGCTGGTGATGACGGTGGTCTCGAAGCCGTGGTCGGAGCCGGCGTCGGGGTAGAAGCGGGCGACGTCCGGTCGGGAGGTGTCCGCGGTGGCGGTGGCGGCGGTGGCACCGTCGAGAGTGACCGTGACGGTGAGGGGGTCGGCGGGGGCGTCGGGGTCGTAGGCCCAGCCGGCGACGCGGACGCTGCTCCAGCCGGCGGTGATCCACGGGTTGGGCGTCGCGAGGTCGAGGTAGCCGAAGGGCGTGTGGTCGACGGCGGGCGCGTCCACGGTCGCGGTGATGCAGCCGAGGTTCTGCCGGTGGAAGGAGCCGAGCGGGCCGATGTCCACCGCGGCGGTGCAGACGGTGTGGGTGCCGGGTGCGGCGGCCACGGTGGTGTCGAAGCCGTGGTCGGGGCCGGCGCCCGGGTGGGCCCGGGCGACGTCGGGACGGGAGCGGTCGGCGATGACGGTGGCGGTGGCGACGTCGTCCAGAATGATCGTTACGGCCAGGGGGCGGCTGAGGTCCCCCGGGTCGATGGCCCAGCCGGCGACGCGGATGCCGGTGGGGGAGGCGTCGACGAGATCGAGAAAGCCGAACGGCGGCGCATCGTCTCCATTGGGACAGTTTTTCTCGATTTTCTCGATCTTTTCGGTTTTCTCGATCTTCCCCGTCTTCCCTACGTCACTGGGCTCGGCCGTCGGGCAGGTGCCGGCCACGGCGGATCCGGCCAGGCCGGCGCCGATCAGGACGGTGGTGAGAACGAGGATGCTGATCATCGCGACGGTGGTACGTACGGGCGTTCGATGCGGCGTGATGGCGATGATCGTCACCCTCTCTCCTCTCGCCCAAGGTGTGAACTGAAAGTAGCATCTTCATCGCTATCGGTCGACAACCGTGAAGGTTGTGTTGCATGTTGCATCCACGTCGCTGCCATGCGCATTCTGCGGGTGCGGTGTCCGTGCGGCCATGGGTCCGTATGGCCGCGGGGCGGTATGGCCGCGGGGCGGTGGGATGGTGGGATGGTTGGGCGCCGACTGGGCCCGGCCCGCCGACCGCGGCTGTTACCAGACCTGGATCAGTCAGCTCGGTCTGGCGGGGGACCCGTGGACCGGTCGCGGGACCGGATAGCCGAGAAAGCCTGCCGCGATCGTGCGCCCGCTCCCCGACTCGGCGGCCAGCCGAACCGGGAGAACGGCTCCGCCCGCAGATGCAGACGGATGATCTCGCTGCTGTACGCCAGCGTGTCGGCCGGCAGATCGTCCGGTGGGTGCCAGGCGAGGGCGGAGCAGGTGGCCGGCTCCCGATTGGTGGGCTCGCCGCTCCATCGCGGCACCAGGAAGCCGAAACGTCGCTGTCCGGCGGAAGGGCATGCGTGACACCCGCGAAAGCGACATCCTCGGGTTCGACCCCGATGCCGAGCTCCTCGTCGAGCTCCCGGATCACCGCGGTCACGACGTCCTCGACGGGCTCGATCCGTCCGCTGGGCAGCGCCCAGCAGCCGCTTCCGTAGATGTCTCCCGCGCGTTTCGTCAGGAGCAGGCGGCCGTCCCGTACCAGTAGCGCAAGAACGTCGACCGGGGTCCGGTGTTCGTGCCGCATGGTCCTCCTGCACCTTTACCATGACCGTGTGACAGTTCCGGTGCCAAGGTAACCCTTGTCGCCGAACATGTTCCTCGGATCGAGGACGTCGGGGATTCCGGACCGGGTTCGCCACGGCGGCCGTCCCACGAACCGCCTCCTCGAGGCCGACACCTCCGACGACCGTCTCACCCAGTGGCCACAATCCGTCGGACGGCCGTCGGCCGGTGAGTTGCGGGGACCTGAGCACGGTCTGCGGTACTTGGACCGTGCCTTGCTCCCCACAAGTTGGCTGCCGCGCGGTCAGGCGGACCCGGCCTTCGGCCTTCTTCGCCTGGTAGGGATTTGCATTGAAATAACTGGCTTATTCTATGTCTGGTCTACTGGAAGTGCCCATGTAGTTCCACTCGCCGTGG
>NZ_CDWTNB010000161.1:0-9333 GCF_977947065.1 Frankia sp. CgJB1 | reverse complement strand
GAGGCAATCACAGGGGAACCCCAAACACAGATCAAATGATCAACTTATTTAATGACGATCCCAAGGCGGTCGCGGCGGCGTCAGGTAAGCCGGTTGAGGAGCGCGTCGTCCTTCCGCCATAGGTCTACACCGCGGACAATATCGACGACCCTGCGAAGCAGGATTCGCTGCAGGTAACCAAGTGCCCGGTCTGACCGCAGGTAGGCAAGTTTTCTAGGATGAGTGGTGTTCGGGCCCCATGGTCCGCTGGGCGGAAGTTCCGGTGCCCCAGGCGGCCAGCTCCAAGATTCCATGGGGCCCGAACATGTAAGGACGAGGACGTGAGCCTGCGCCTGTCTTCGCCACACCTACTCGAACAGGAAGGAGCCCATGCACATGACTGACATCCTCCTGCTCCTCACCTACGACTTCTTTGGATCGTTTGGCAGACAGGCAACATCCTGGGGGCAGCTGCCCGGCGGCTCGGCGTTGCGGGCGACGGTGAACCGGCTTCGCGAGGACGTGCAGACAAGTGCCTGGATCGACGTCGGCGACTTCTCCGCCGGAGGACCGCTCTGCACAGCGACCGAAGGTGTTCTCGGTTGGGCGGCCGCCGCCAGTCTTGGCTTTGATGCGGCTATCCCGGGCAATCACGAGTTCGACTTCGGTGATGCGGCGGTGTTGACATGGGCACAGCGGATCCCCTTCCCGCTGGTTGCCGCGGACCCGGCCTTGGTGGCGCTTGGCCCGGTGTTCCAACCGTACTGGACGGTCAGCTCGCCGAGCGGCCGCACCGTCGCGATCGTGGGCATCAACCTGGCCGAACGGCGCGGCCGGGCGGTCTATGACCAGCTCGGCGATCTCGACGCCGCGGCGCAGCTGACGATCGAAACCGCGGCCGGCCTTCGGGGCCAGGTCGACCACACCTTCGTGGCAATTCATGACGGGATCTTTCCAAGACCTGGCGAGCCGGACGGCGGCCAGCGGATGCACGATTTCTGTCGCGCTCTTCGCGGGCACGTCGACGGTGTGTTCGGCGCGCATGTAACAGCAACGCGCCGGATCGGGACCGTCGCGGGAATGCCCTACATCCAGCCCTGGGCGATGGGCGTCGAGGTCGGCGTGGTGGATATTGACGATGACGGTATTCATCTTCGTGGCGAACTGGTCACTGCTCGCGAGGAGGATCGGCTCGGTTGGAGCGGTCCCGGCAGCAACACGCTGGCGGAGCTTCGCGGACAGATCATCGGTGAACTGGAGTGGCCGTTGACCGAACCCGCCATGCCCGGCGCGGGCCTGATCGGCGATGCCGTGGCACGCGGAGTGCTGGAGCTGACCGGCGCAGACGTCGCGATCGTCGGCCGGGCTGAAGTCAGCTGTGGTCAGGTGCCCCTTGACGGCATCCATACGTTCCTCCCCGCCGGGCGGGTCAGCGAGGCAGACCTGTTCCGTACCCTGCCGTGGCCAGGAGGCACCCGCGCCGACGAGACCTGGGCCGCGGAACTGTCCGCGGAAGAGGTCGAACTGCTCCGCCGCGGCCTCGACCTCTACTTCACCGAGGGATGTCACTGCGCGCCGCGCCGGGCAGGACACGCTGACGGTCTCACCGTGCTGAGCAGCATGCACGTTCGCAACGCCCGCACCCTGCTGGCGCGCGACGTGGACTGGCAGCCCACCGGCATCGGAATGCGAGACGGACTCCGCGCCTGGTTTTCCGGCAGGGCCCGCTCACAAGCAGCGGAACACCGACCTTACTAAGCTTTAAATAAGTCGGCTAGCACAATTTCGACTCTATTCTGGAGATCGTGTGCGCCGGGAACTATCCTGGTTGTATACGGGTATCCAGGTGGGGGTGGATTATCCGCCAAGAAGCGGGCGGCGCAGTGAGGCCATCCGCATGTAGATAGTGGCCTTGTTCGATCAGGAAGTGGCTTCGGCGTGGCCCTACGGTTGGGGAGTTGGCCCCGAAGCCGGGGTGCACCCAGCGGCGGGGCCTGGCCAGCCCCCGGGACGGCAGCGTAGCCCTCCCGGGGGCTGGGCGAAACGCAGTGCCGGCTGAAAGCAGCGGCATCGCGCTGGCGACAACCGACGTCCTCACCGAGTGTCGCAGCTCGTATCTCCGCGTCTGATCTCGAGAAAGGCTATCTTCATGCGTGGACGTGTCGTCACCGCCGACGGGCGGGCCTGTCCCGGTGTGCTCGTCAGCGACGGCCGTACGGTTACTACCAGCGCGGCGGACGGGACGTTCTCGCTGGCCGCGGCGGGGCCGTTCGTATTCCTTACCCGCCCCGGCACCCACCGCACGCCGCCACGGAGTGGTGCGCTGGCGCCGCCAGCTGACCGGGCCGGGCACCGGGCACCGGCCCGCATCGACGGCGACGAGGTGATCGTCGGGGTCAGGCACGAGGACCGCCCCGCCGGAACCGTCGAACTCCTCACCCTCGCGGATGGTTCCCCGCGCTGGCACACCCATCGGCACACCCACCGGCACACCGTTGTACGACACCGAAAGCGCGGCACTGTACCTGCCCAAACCCGGCCAGACAGTACGCCTCGATGTCACCAGCGGTAAGGCGAGATGGGCCACCGCGACCACCGCACCGTTCAACCCGGCCACCCCGGTAGCAACACCCTGGGGCCTCGCGGTCGCCGACACCGGACGCGGAATCGCCCTGCTCGACTACGAAGACGGAACAACCCTCTGGCTCACCGACATCGACCCGGCCATCGCCGTCACCGTAGACGGCACCATCCTCGCCCTCGACACCCAAACCCTAACAACCCGAACCCTGACAACCCAAACCCCAACGTGACCGCCCCCCACACCCACCCTCCGGCCGGCCGCATCGCAGCCGAGCGGGACAAGCCACGCCGGCTTCGTCCTCACCACGCCGGCACCGACGGCACCGCCGACCAACTCCTCCACTCCTCCACAAGGTGAGCGCCCCCGCATGACCCACACCCCGACCGGCACCCTGCTCGTGTTCGACTGGAACGGCACCGTTATGGCCGACACCGACCGCGCCCACCACGCCACCAACGCCGTCCTACACGGCCACGGCCTCCCGAAACTCACCCTCCACCAGTTCCGGGCCGCCTTCCAGCTCCCGCTACGCACCTTCTTCACCGAACTCGGCCTGCCCCCCACCGCCACCGCCACCGCCGAACAGGAATGGAACACCCACCTCAGCCACCTCCCCGCCCAACCACGCCCCGACGCCACCGAAGCATTCACCCGCCTCACCGCCTACGGCGCCACCCTCGGCGTCGTCTCCGCCGCCAGCACCGCCACCGTCCACGCCGACGCCCACACCGGCGGGCTCAACCCCCTCCTACACTTCCTCGACGGCGACGTCACCGACAAAACCCACCAGCTGCGCCAACGCCGCACCACCACCCGCGCCCTCTACATCGGCGACACCGCCTACGACATCCACAGCGGACGCGCCGCCGGCTACCAAACCGTCGCCATCACCAACGGCTACACCCCCACCCGCACCCTGCACACAGCCAGACCCGACCACATCATCGACTCCCTCACCGAACTCCTCGACCTCCTCACCTGACAGGAAGGCCCGCGCCCAGACGGGCGCGAACCTCATGCCACCTCCCAGCCGATCAACCCCGTAGGCTGTACTGTAGGTAGCGCCGAGGACACGAAGGCCAACCCGGTAGGAACCGCCGGGTCGTCGTCGACGAAGGCCTGCTTATCCACGACGAGATCTACTTCAACGCCGGACGGCTCGACCTGTCCGTCGCCCTGTCCGTCTTGGACTACCTGCTGCTGGCCTGGCCGGACCGTCGCGCCCATCGCCGCACGACGCCCTAGGCGGACAGGAGCCAGCGCCCCGGCCCGTCGCACTCGGCGCTCCTTCGCGGAGCGCCGGCAAAGGATGGGTATCAGAGCTGACCGAAATCGATCTCTGCCGCGAAGGGAGCCGAGACCTTGACCACGCCGGTGAATACCTCTCCATCCCGGTAGGCCCCGCTCGCCGGATCGAGGACATAGGTGTACACCAGCGGAACACCGGTAGCGGCCTGCTCGACCCGCCAGTAGAAAGCGATGCCGGCCCTGGCGTACTGGTCCACCTTCACGATCCTGTCGGTGGTCTCCGACCCCGGCGAGACGATCTCCACAACCAGCAGCACGTGCTCGGGACGGGTGGGCGTGACGTCGATCGTGTCCGCGCGATACACCACGACATCCGGACGGCGATTGGTGAGCGGCACGCCCTGCAGCCGGACATCGAAGTCCGTATCGGCGTTCCAGTCCGCCCCCGCGGCCACCTCCAGAGCGCTCGATGGGCACCGCCTTGCCTCTTGCCCGGATCCCTCTTCCCCGGACCATTGACCGCGAGACTTGGCCGTCCGCGCCTGGGGACGGCGCGACCTCGCCTCCACCGGCACGGGCGGGATACGTGGTCGGCGCGTCAGGCGCTCGGGGCGGTCGCCGTCTCCCGCTCCGGCTCGGCGTCGGTAGCGGGGGTGTCCGCGAGGCCGAGGCCGAGGTGTTCGACATGGTAGAGGGCCTGGTCAAGGAGCTCGGCGACGTGGTTGTCGTAGAGGGAGTATACCACGGAGCGGCCTTTGCGGGTGCCAGCCACGAGGCCGAGATGGCGCAGCAGGCGGAGCTGGTGGGAGCAGGCGGACTGCTCCAGACCGACCTCGGCGGCCAGCTCGGTCGCGGCGAGCGGGCCCTCGCGTAACCGGGCGAGGATCAACAGTCTCGACGGGGCCGCCAGCGCTTGGAGAGTGGTGGCGACCTTCGCGGCGCTGACCGCATCCAGGCGGGTACGCGGGACGTAGCTGGCAGGCGGTGCGGCTCCATGACCCACGCAGCCATGGTATACGCCCAATCATGCTTACATGAGCATTTGTTCATCTGTTCTTGTATGGTGGTCGAGCTGTCACTGTGCCCGTCGCGCGCAAAGGATCCCGCTACCGATGTCGATCGCCATGGCCCGTCCGACGACGGCTGCCCGCGCCGCCGGCGAGGCGGCGGCGCGCAGGCGCCACACCCGGGTTTTCGCCTTGCCCGAGAGCCGCTGGGCGGCTGCGGCGCTCGTGCTGTTCCTGTTGGCGCTGCCGCTGTACCTGCTGGGAGCGCCGGCGTGGGCGTGGGGGCCGTTGTATGCGGCCGTGTACGTGACCGGCGGCTGGGAACCGGGCTGGGCGGGCCTTCAGGCGCTGCGGGCGAAAACGCTGGATGTGGACCTGCTGATGGTCTTGGCCGCGCTGGGAGCGGCGGCGATCGGGCAGGTGCTCGACGGGGCACTGCTGATCGTCATCTTCGCCACCTCCGGGGCGTTGGAGGCGGTCGCCACCGCCCGGACCGCAGACTCCGTGCGCGGCCTGCTCGATCTGGCGCCCGCCACCGCCAGCCGCCTGGACGACGACGGCACCGAGGAGACGGTGCTCGCCGAGCGGCTGAGGACGGGCGACACCATCCTGGTGCGGCCCGGCGAACGCATCGGCGCCGACGGCAGGGTTCTGGACGGGGCGAGCGGGGTGGACCAGGCCACCATCACCGGCGAGCCGCTGCCGGTGGTGAAGGAGACCGGGGACGAGGTGTTCGCCGGCACCCTGAACGGCACCGGCGCATTGCGGGTGAAGGTCGAGCGCGACCCGGCGGATTCGGTGATCGCCCGGATCGTGGCTATGGTCGAGGAAGCCTCGAAGACCAAGACCTCGACCCAGCTGTTCATCGAGAAGGTCGAGCAGCGGTACAGCCTCGGCATGGTCGCGGTCACGGTGGCGCTGTTCACGCTACCGCTGCTGGTCGGCGCTGCCTTGCAACCGACGCTGCTGCGCGCCATGACCTTCATGATCGTCGCATCGCCGTGCGCGGTCGTGCTGGCCACCATGCCCCCGCTGCTGTCCGCGATCGCCACCGCCGGCCGCCACGGCGTCCTGATCAAGTCCGTGCTGGTCATGGAACGCCTCGGCCAGGTCGACGCCGTCGCGCTGGACAAGACCGGCACCCTCACCGAAGGCACCCCTCGGGTGACGGACATCCAGCCGCTGGCCGCCTCCGGCCTTACCCAGGACGGCCTGCTGGCGCTGGCGGCGGCGGCCGAGCACCCCAGCGAGCACCCGCTGGCCCGCTCCATCGTGGCAGCCGCCCGCACCCGCGAACTGGACATCCCGCCGGTGGAGACCTTCACCTCCACAGCCGGCACCGGCGTGACCGCCACCGTCAACGGCCATCCGGTCGCGGTCGGCAGCCCCGTACGGCTGCTGGGCAGCCGCTCCCGGCACCCGGCCGCCGCGGTGGCCGCCCGCCTGGAAGAAAAGGGCCGTACCGCGGTCCTGGTCATCCTGGACGACACCCCGGTGGGTGTGCTGGGCATCGCCGACCGGCTGCGCGACAAGGCCGCCGCCACCATCACCGCCCTGGCCACGGCGACCGGCACCGCGCCTGTCCTGGTCACCGGCGACAACCCGCGCGCCGCCGCCCACCTCGCCGCCGAGGTCGGCATCGCCGACGTCCGCGCCGGTCTACTACCCCAGGACAAAGTCACCGCTGTCCAAAACCTCCAGCAGGCCGGCCGGAAGGTGCTGATGGTCGGCGACGGCGTCAACGACGCCCCCGCACTCGCCGCCGCCTACGCCAGCATCGCCATGGGCCGCGCCGGCTCCGACCTCGCCCTCGACACCGCCGACGCCGTGGTGGTCCGCGACGAACTGGCCACCATCCCCGCTGTCGTCGCCCTCGCGCAGCGGGCCCGCCGCCTGGTAGTGCAGAACCTCGTCATCGCCGCGTTGTTCATCACTGGCCTGGTGATCTGGGACCTGATCGGCACCCTGCCGCTGCCGCTGGGAGTCGCCGGCCACGAGGGCTCCACCGTCATCGTCGGCCTCAACGGACTGCGTCTACTCACCGACGCCGCCTGGCGCCGCGCCGAGCGGCCAGAACACTCGGCTGAGATCGCCCGTCCTGATCATCACCACCGGAACGCGCAGGAGTAGGGGCCGCCCCGCCCAAGGGAGCACCTACAGGCACGAAGATTGCCTTCGGCCGGGGGTGGCGGTCCCAAGGTCCCGCCAGAAAGCTTCGTCAGTCCCTGCTGATCGGGGCGGAACAGAAGGGCATTGTCGAGTCGACGATCCGTCGGTGACCGACTTGAAGGAGCCAGCGTGCCCATCTGGCACATCCGTCCCTACGAGACCGTCGACTACGCGGCGACAGTACGCCTGCTGGAGGAAGTGCGGAGCACCCCGGGCGGCCCGCCCATCAACCTCACCGACACCGTGCTGGCGCTGCGGCACGAACTCCCGGACACCGAGTCCCCCGCGGTGGTCGCCGTCGCAGGCGAGCATCTCGTCGGTGCCGCGGTCGGGCGCAAGGAGGGCGGCCAGGGCCGGGTGCTCACGGTCGCCATCGCGCCCGCCTGGCGTCACCACGGCATTGGCTCCAGCCTGTTGCAGAGCGTGGAGAACCTGCTCCTGCACGCCGGCTGCCGGCGGATCACCACGCTGATCACCCCCGGGCAGCCGGGTGAGGAGGCGTTCCTCAACCGCGGCTTCACCGCTACCGGGCAGGTACTCTACGACAAGCAGGTTCCCCTGCGCCCGGCGGACGTCTCCACCGTCGAGCGGTGGGGCGGCGCGCTGCTGAGCACCTCCGAGTGGTCCAACCTCGCCGGGATGGAGGAGGAGCGCGCGCTCATCGAGAAGCGGCTGCTGCTGCCGGTCCGGGAACGGGAGCTCGCCGAGGCATACGGAGTCGTCATCCCGACGGCGATGCTGCTGTTCGGGCCGCCCGGCACCGGCAAGACGTCCTTCGCCCGGGCGGTCGCCGCCCGGCTGGAATGGCCGTTCGTCGAGCTGCTGCCCTCACGGCTGGCCTCCGGCGGCAGTGGGCTCGCCGCCGAGCTGCGGTCAGCGATCAACGACCTCATGGGGGTCGAGCGGGTCGTCGTGTTCATTGACGAGGTCGACGAGATCGCCCAGTCACGCGAGACCCGGCCGGAGAACCAGTCCGTCGTCAACGAGCTACTCAAGGCGATCCCGCAGTTCCGCGGGGTGCAGGGCCGGCTGCTGATCTGCGCGACCAACGCGGTCTCGGCGCTGGATCCCGCGTTCATCCGGCCCGGCCGGTTCGATCTCGTCCTCCCTGTCGGGCCGCCGGACGCCAAGGGGCGCCGGGTGCTGCTCGAAGGGCTGCTGGACCGGGTCGCGAACAAGGGGGACATCGATCTGGACGCCGTCGTCGCGGCCACCGACCTGTTCACGCCGGCCGATCTCTCGGCGGTCGTGCAGCGCTCCGCCGCCGCCGCCTTCCACCGGGCCGCCGACGGGGCGAAGGTCGGCGCCGGGGCGGGAGCGGAGAGCGGCGGGGGCGGCCACGGCCCGGTGGTAACCCCGTTGAGCACGCAGGACCTGCTGGATGCCGCCCGGCTGGCCCGGCCGACGATCAGTCTTACCGAGCTGGACCGCTTCCGTCGTGACGCGGAGGCCTTCACCCGGATCTGATCTGCCCCGCCCCGGCAGGGACGACCTGCACCGGATCCGGATCAGGATCCGGTGTTGATAACTTTGATTTTTCGGTATAGAAAAGCATTTCCTGACCCGAGGACGAGACGCGGCACGACAGAGTGCTCGACGAGACGAAAACCGCAGCGATCTTCCAAAACGATCACAATGAGGTTTCGCCATGACCGACGGGAATCGCAATCTCTACGTATTCGCCTGCGGTGGCGGGTACCCCGCCGGGGACCTTCCCGCCTTCGTCAAGCAGGTGCAGTCCGCCGGCTGGGACGTGCGGGTGGTCGCCACCCCGTCGTCTTTGCAGTTCATCGACGCCGACCTTCTCACCGACCTCACCGGTCACCGGGTGCGGTCCGAGTACGTGCTGGTGGAGGACGACAACGAGGAGCGGCCGGCATCCGACGCCATCGTCGTCGCACCGGCCACCTTCAACACCGTCAACAAGTTCGCGGCGGGAATCGCCGACACCCTTGCCCTGAGCCTTCTCAACGAGACGATCGGCTCGGGCATCCCCGTCATCATCGCCGTGGCACCGAATCCTACGCACGCCAAGCACCCGGCGTTTGCCGCGAACATCTCGTCCCTGCGTTCGTGGGGAGTCCAGGTGATCTACAATCCGGAGGGAGTCTCGCTGGCGGACATCGACGGCATCGAGGAGTGGAAGGCACTGTTCCCCTGGCAGCAGATCATCGACGCGCTCGACGCAAGTCACGGGGACGGGTAGCGCAGCAGGGCACCGAGACCGTCGGCCGGTGCGCCGGGCAGATCGGTGGGCAGGACCCGCACGGCCGCGCCGGTGCCCCAGGCGGCCCGCACGGCCAGATCCGCCAATCGGCCGGCGGCCGGTGGTGACCCGGCCCGTCC